>JBJMFM010000160.1:0-14293 GCA_045808425.1 Nitrososphaeraceae archaeon
TTCTGATTTGTTAACTTTGAGCATCTCATTTTCACGTCTTAAACGATTTTCATCATTTATGGTAAGCACATCGATGACAGACGCATAACCCATTTTGTGATCATTTCCTTCCAGTAATTCCTGTGAGGAGGGTTTAAAATAATGAGCTTTTATGCCGATCTCATGGCCCATTAATTTTTCGACGACGTACAGGCCGTCCATTCCGATGTTACTGCTGTTACTGCTACTACCGCTATTACATCAAGTTCTAAATCAGTAGAAGTAACGATCTTCCATTACCAAATATTCTGTTTTTATAATCCTTGTATGCTTTTCCTTTTCTTGATGCTCATTTGCTGTGGTTAAATCATCAAATACTAAGTTGCATTCCTCACACCATGCTGTAAACTTCTTTTTATTAAGTTTAGGATAGCAATTCATATCTATTTATTTCATTAGATATATAGTCTTAAAGTATATTATATTCGCTGCTAATACTAGCTACTACTAGTCATTCCAAAGTTTGAGTTTTATCAAATCAACATCATGATGCAAAATACATAAAGCTAACTAGCTTGCAATATTAACTTGGTTAAAGATAGCAATTGCAGGCTCTCATGAGCGTGAAAATGGAACACCCTGTCAAATACACTCGTAGGAAATGGAACATTTGAGCTCAGATATGGAACAGCAACAACAGCTACAATGGAGAAGAGATAAAGTACAACAGCTTTGCAGCAAAGGATACAGCCAAAGAGAGATATCCCAGGTGCTTCAGGTTGGACTGCTACAGTAAACAGAGATATATCATATCTGAGGAATGAAGCCAAAACCAACATCAAAAGATACATTGACGAGCGGTTGCCAGAAGAATATGGGAAATGTCTTGTTGGACTTACTGCAATAACAAAAGAAGCATGGAATTCAGCACAGAGCACACAAGACAAAAGAGAAAAGATTCAGGCATTGTCATTAGCTGAAGAGTGCTATTCAATGAAGCTAGAATTGCTTACCAATGCAACAGTAGTAGATGATGCTATTAGGTTTGTCTTATCTCAGCAATCTAAAGACAAAGAGAAGCTGAAATCATCTTCTAGTGATGAAGATGATAAAGAGTCAAATGAGCCAGATTATAATGAAGACAAAGATCAGCTAGAAAAAGAACAAGAAGAGAAACTGGAGAGATAGCAACTGCAACAATAAGAACAAACGCAGCTTTTTGAATGTCATATGGAAGTAGATTAGTAGTTTAGAAAGAAATGAATATTATTTAGCGATTATAGACTTACTACCTGGGACCAAAGGTGCCAGAGATATATATACACTAAAATATACAAAGTCCTTGATCTGCAATAATAGCTAATAGCTATGAAAACTCTTCTTATTCTGCGTCATGCCAAAGCTGTAAGTAAAGATCCCAGCTTATCAGATCATGACAGACCATTAGACAAGCTTGGAGAGAATGATGCATTACATATGGGTAAGCTGATAAAAGACAAAGATATAATCCCATCTCTCATTATAAGTTCTACTGCACTTAGAGCTAAAACAACAGCAGAGCTTGTAGCTAAAAGATGCAGCTATCAAGGAGATATTGTTCTTAATCAGTCCCTTTATGAAGCAAAACCAGAAGACTACCTTTCGATACTAGATACACTTCCTGACAAATATAATAGTGTGCTGATAGTAGGACATAATCCAACGGTAGAAGATACAATACAAATGCTTACAGATTCAGCAGATGTAATAACAATACCATCATGTGTCCTAGCTCATCTCAGTCTATCAATTGAAAAGTGGTCTTACCTTAGTAAAAGTAAAGTAGAACAACATAATGTGGTGCTAAGGGAAATAATACAACCCAGATAAGTTTCTGTGTCATTTTATTATTTGAGAGACATGTTTGAATTCTTTAATAGCTATTATAGAATTGATGTGACTATTAAGGAACAACTTAGTCGGCACTCTTCAGTCAAACGCGTTAGACTAATCCAAGAACACTGTTTGCAAATTCTCATTCAGTGAATCTAGAAATTTCATATCCTCTGCTCTGACCTCGAAATCAAATACCTGACTATTCTCTAGAATCCGCTCTTCATGTATAGATTTGGGGATAACTACCAAATTGTGCTGTAAACTCCATCGTATCAGGATTTGTGCAGGAGTTTTGTTGTCATATCTTTTTGCTATATTTACAATAGTTGGATGGTTAAGTCGCTTACCTCTTGTTAATGGACTATATGCTTCAAGCTGAATACCATTGTTCCCACAGAACAATAACAAATCCTTTTGATATAAAAATGGATGAAATTCTACTTGGTTCACTGCAGGTATAATATCTGAGTCATTAATGATTTGTTTTAGGTCATCGATTGAAAAATTACTCACTCCAATTGCTCTAGCTTTGCCCTCTCGTAGTAGGTGAACCATTGCTTTCCATATCTCGATGCTATTATTGTTGACGCCATGTACTGGCCAGTGGATTAAATAAAGATCTATATATGTCAAACCAAGGCGCTGCAAGCTTTGTTTGCAAGCTTTTATGGCATAGTCATATCCTACCTGATCGGTGTTCCACAGCTTAGTAGTGATGAATACTTCCTCTCTTGGGATATCGCTTTCGAGTACAGCCTTTCCTACATCTGCTTCATTACCGTATATGTAGGCAGTATCGATGTGTCGATATCCAATATTCAATGCATACCTGACTGCACGCTGTGTTATCCTACCAGGCGGTGACTGGTATACTCCAAGGCCAAGTCTTGGAATTTCAACTCCATTAGTGAGTCTGATACTAGATTGTATAGTAAATAGCATACTTCTTGCAATCATCCGGTTACAAGACATTTATAGATTGTAAATTGTGCATTTTGTGTTATCCCTAAGGAAATATCATATGACAGCCACGATATACAGAAAAGCACAAAAATGCCTTGGACTAGAATCACAATAGAGACATAGAATACAGCACAAAATACAGAAGATAAAAGAGAAAAGATATAAGCATTGTCTTTAGCAAAGGATTGCTATTCTATGAAACTCGATCTATTAACTAATGCTACTGTAGTTGATGATGCTATCAGGTTTGTATTTGATAGGTCAAAAGACAAGCTAAAATCATTGAACAGCGGTAATGAAGACAGAGATCAGCTAGATTAAGAGCAAGAGGAGGAAACCAGAGAAATAAACCAAATAGCAAACCAGGTTTTCTAAACTCATAGATAATAAGACATCCTTGAAAGCAGGAATCTCAGGGCACAGGAAAGTCATATCACTATAGATTCATTTAAAGTCATCGACTTGATAAAAATACGATAAAGATGCAAACATACCAAGCAGATAGAGAGATATAGATTGTACATAGATCATCATGTTACTGATCAAACATCAATATTATGATTTATTGAAGACAATTGGCTTGGAGGGCAACGAATTGGAGATTATTCCCTTGATGAAAAAGCTGGTTCTATTGTTGGTATGTTTGACTTTGACCATGTACATAAGCCTGTAAGCAACCTCTTCTTAGATTCTAGTACAGGTATGCCTATTTTAAGTAGATAATCAATAACTATTTTGTATTGTTGACAGGAGAAGGAACAGAAAAGAAAAATAATTGGGTGTCTCTTCTATCACTTTTTTTCTTTATTTTATAAACCCAAGCATTAACCAATAATAATTCATATTATGTCCTACCATGTTATGTACAACTAGTCAAAGAAACATGTCAGAAGATGGCTATGATGATACAGTAGTAGTCCAAGGTGATGTTGGGGAGACAATGCAGGTAGAAGAACGAAAAGAAGCAGAAAAGAAACAAGAGAGACAACAGCAAGAAGAAGAGAAAAGAGGAGAAGAAGGAAAAGAACTACAAGCAGACGATGAACTAAAAGAAAGGGTGGTAGCAAGACAAGAAGAAAAGGGCAAAGGAGAACTATCAGCAGCAGCAGCAGAAGATGAAGATGAAGATGAAGATGAAGATGAAGATGTTACTGATTCTAAATTACTAGCAAGCCAACAAAGAAAAAGAACAAAGAAAAATGTAAAAAAAGGTTCAATTTCAAAGCAAAAAGAAGAACAACAACCAAATTTATATGATTTATCAAAGCAACTTGAAAATCACACGAAGCAATTATCTAGGATGGAAAGTATAGTTGAACAGTTGCCAAAGTATCTAAAAAACGCAGATGCTCAGTCAAAGGTAATAAAGCAGATTAATTCCTCAATGAATCAATTACAAAGACAGATAGGTCAGATTCAAAAAAATATACAAAAGAAAGGCAAGCAAAAATAATAGCGGATCTACTTTTGATCAGTTTTATTTTGCTGATTGTCTAGTCATTATTAATAATAACAATAATGACAGTCACAATAACTATTCCGTAGTGAGACTAATATTAATCTCAAAGATACAAAGATTAAAATTTCTTCACTGTTTCCATGTCTTGTATCTCTAGATCATCTTTTACTATATTGACATCATGGTCTTTTTGAGAGCAACAAGTACAGCGTGCAGTTTCACATTCTATTGCTGCTTCATGGTTACAGCGTCTACAATTACAAACTATCCTATTTGATCATCAACATAACCATGAATATACACTTAAAAAGATATGGATATGAGTAAATTTTATCATATAGTGTAATTATCATCTATAACTTTTTTATTCTTATCTTGGCAGCTACAAATATGGTCAAAGAAGATAAGGAATCTCAACTAATAGAATACGGAGATATATTTTTCTTCTACAGGCCTAAAGTCGGTACTGAAGAAGTAGAAGATATTGGAGATGTACAAAGGTTTTACATGATCACCTCTCCAGAAGAGAAAGGGAAAAAGCACGGTAATAATGATATTTACAGACTTTTCTTAGTTGGGCAAAAACAATTACCCGAAATTGTTGAAGGCAAATCTACTTCAAAAGAAAGGAACTGGGCTTTAAATGTACTTACAACTTCAAATCCAGATGATATTCATAAAGAATTAGTTGCTGCCGAATATAAGACAGAAACCAGAGGCAAAAGAAGAGTTGCAGCCGCCATACCAGCTGGGGAAGGCAAGTATTCAATTGTTAAACATGTTGGTCATACAGAGTTAGCATATTTGTTAGAGCTTCCAGAAATACCAGGTCCTACGCAGAGAGAGTTTGAGATAAAGAAGGAAGCCAGCTATATAATATCAGTAAAGAATCCTGAAATTAAAGTACCTGGATTTGCTGCTTTCTCTGAGGATAAGAAACCAAAATATTCTAAACACTTGATAGAAAAATTTGGAGATAGAAGATGGATAAATGTTGAAGATCCAGAACTACTCAATTATGAAAATACGCAACTGTTGTTGGTTGGAGCAAGAAAAAAAGATGTTGAAGAAGAGCTTGGTATTGATATAGACGAACAAAACGAAACTGAGAGGAGTGCTGACATTTTCAAAGAATTAAAGATAAAAAGAGAACAGATCCCATTAAAACCTCTGCTTAAAGGAGAATTTCCACAAAAGGAGGAAATTCCTATGGCGCAGGAAGTAAAGCAACTATCACCTGAAGAATCTCCTGGAGCAAGGGGAGGGAAAATAGGTGGAAAGGCTGCTGCTACTAAAGCAGCTTCAGCTGCTGCAATAGCAAAATTACTATCAGGAATAGATTTTCCAAAGGATAAAAACAAGGTTATAAGTTATGCTGAGAAAAATAAAACAAAATTAGATGAGCCAGAACAAGCAATTAATACTTTAAAGGAAATACCAGATAGGACATATCATAATATGGTAGAAATAGAAAAAGCATTAGGAGAAATAAGATAGGATAGGATAAATAAAAAAATAAAGGTGGTTGAAAATAAATGTCCCAATTTACTTGCAGTATATGAGGCCAAGGTTTTGAACAAAAATCTCGTTTAGACAGACATATGGCTACTTCCCATCCACCACAAGCACCTTCAGCAGCAGATGTTGAAAAAGTATTGTCTGGGATACAATATCCAAAGTCAAAGCAAGATTTAGTGCAATACGTATCCCAAAAAATATCAACTGTTGGGAAAGATCTTTTTAGTTTGATAAAATCTCTTCCATCCCGCACTTATAGAGATTCTGCTGATGTTGCAGTAGCATTAGGTGAGTTAAAGAGTGGAAAGGAAGTAAGAAGTGAAAAGGAAGTTGAAGCAGCAGAACAACCTAGCAAGAAAGGTGGAAAAGTAGCTGCTACATCATCTATCTCTGCAGCCACTATTGCAAAAGTTCTATCAGGAATAGACTTTCCAAAGAGAAAAAATAGCATAAAAGAATATGCAAAGAAGAAGGTATCTAACATCGAAGTTGAAGATCCAAACACAATTTTGGACATAATAGATAAGCTTCCAGATGGAGAATATAATAATATGGCAGATGTAGAGAAATCAGTTGGTAGCGTAATATGATAATATAAAGACCATAAGAAGACTCTTCCGATACTTTATTTTGTTTATTTTGCTACAAAACAATAATGAGTTTTTTGTTAGTTTCCTGAAAAGTATTATTATTGTTACTCTGCATAGAGTCTATGTCTTAGCTTTGGTTTTGTCTTATCAGAGCTTCTAATACTTGTTGTACATTATAGATATCAGTAGATATTTTTCCGTTAATCCTATGTTGTAAATATTTTTGCCTTTCATATAATTTTTCGTATCTAAGAGTCAACTTGCTACTATAATGAGGCATTATGCTGTTTAGATAAATAAATACATCTTATGTTACGAAGGCCAATACAACCTATGCGTGCTATCAAGAATATATTTTATACTCTTCTAAAATAATGTACGAGAAATCTTCGGTTTGTACTATGAACCACTATTGATATCGAGCACGTTATGACAAATTAGATTAGAAGAGTTAAATTCCTTGTAGTTAATATCAATATGTACATTCACAATGGGTTTGAATGATACTCCGAAAGCAAAGCAGTTTGGTGACAGTGTGTGTACTTGTAACATATGTGATCACAAGATAGCATCAGACTGCATAAAATCCAATTGCAATTGCTGTACTAATACTAATCATTCCATGGTATTAGATGGAATAGAAGGATTTGCAAAGGCGCCGGAATGATGACAGTCCACTGACGTATAAAATAAAATTCTACTATGAGCACTAGTAATGATGATAAAGAAGAAAAACAAGGATATTATCATCAATTAGTCCATGTACCAGCAGCCAGTGGACAAGAAGTAGTATTAGAAGGTAATCTAAGCATTCCCAAAAATGCACAAGGAATAGTCATATTTGCTCATGGAAGTGGAAGCAGCAGACATAGTCCAAGAAATAGATATGTTGCACAAGTTCTTCAAAATGAAGGTATTGCTACTCTACTGTTAGATCTGTTAACAGAGGAGGAAGAAGAAATTGATTTGCAAACACGACATCTTAGGTTTGATATAGGCTTGCTTGCTCAAAGACTAGTTGGAGCTACTGATTGGCTGAAACAAAACTCAGGAAGTAGGAATTTGAAGGTCGGATACTTTGGTGCAAGCACGGGTGCTGCAGCTGCGCTTGTAGCAGCAGCTGAACGTGCAAGTACCATCAATGCAATCGTGTCTAGGGGTGGAAGACCAGATTTAGCTGGAACTGATAATTTACAAAAGGTCCAAGCATCCACACTTCTTATTGTTGGAGGAAATGATGTTCCTGTTATAGCTATGAATAAGCAAGCGTTAGATAAAATGCATATGTTAGAAGATAGCAATAACAACGATAGCGAGAAGAATAAGAATAAGAAGAAGCTAGTAATTGTACCAGGAGCTACACATCTGTTTGAAGAACCAGGAAAGCTTGAAGAAGTCGCTCGTCTTGCAGCTGAGTGGTTTTCTAACTATTTGAGATAAAGAATATATGCTCACTTTTGTCTACTTGTCAATAAATTGTAAAACACTATGAAGCATCAAAAATAGCAGAATGTTGGGGTCGTGGATTGATTAAAATTATTTGAATAATATGTCATCAAGGTCATGCTTAAAGATTTTATAAAAATTTTTGAAATGCGACAGATCTTAGGTAA
Source organism: Nitrososphaeraceae archaeon (assembly GCA_045808425.1). Taxonomy (GTDB): domain Archaea; phylum Thermoproteota; class Nitrososphaeria; order Nitrososphaerales; family Nitrososphaeraceae; genus JAFAQB01. The sequence continues at coordinate 7,998 of JBJMFM010000160.1, forward strand.
GTAGGTATAGCCATTGGAAATCCCATCAAACAAAACATAAAAAGCTTGTATCAAAGTCTATGGGTTAACACGAATATAATATAGTATTATTTTATTATATGGCTCTTTCTTTTCTTTCCTTATTCAGTACACGTCTATATTTCAATCAATATTCAGCACACAATTTTTCTGCTAGTTCTTTACTTACTTTGGCACTTTGAAGAGCATGATTTCTAACAACTTTAGTACCATCAATAACATATTCCATACACTCTTCTTTATTCTTAAAACCCGTTCCCGCAAATGCTGAATTTGAAACCATAGTCATTGTTGCTATCGAAGCTGCTAAGACTATAGCTACTAATAGCAATCCTATCTTTATACTCATTACATTCTGCATGCAGACCTAAGTATGATATAAATTTTTTAAAATATACTGCATCTGCTTAACAATCTAACTATATGATTGCCCAGGTCAAATGATATTATTCAGTATTTTATCTATTACTTTTGTTAAATGTTTCCTTATTCACTAAATCCTGTATTGTGCCTTGAACCCATTCTAAAGCCTTTATTTGAATCAATAGCCTGTCATCACATCATTTGTTAAAAGTTGTCAAGTTCTCTGATTACAGCATTCTTAATCTAAGTAGTCATCTCTTTGTTTCGTCTTAGATATGCAGTTCTAATTCATGTTCATTCTTTTCTTCTTCAGTATTAAATTCTGAATCGCAATATCGGCATTTAATGTATGGAATAAGTCTAATAGGAATTGTATTGCTGTTATTATTTCCTTCTCTGTGTATGTTATTTACCTTATCATTGTTATTGGTTGAAGTAATCTTTTGTAAAGATATCATGGTAGTCTTCTGCTTATATTGTTCAATCAAATGCCCTAGAGTGTAATCCCATCCATGCTTTAAAGGTTCAAAATAGTCAGTTTCTGCTACTACCCTAATATAATCTTCATTAGGATTTGTTGCTGCAAGAAAAATATTGCTGTCATCTTTATCAGATGTTGCCAATGTTTCTGAGTCTGGTGTTAATTTTATGGCAAATTGGTTTTGATGTCTATTAGTCCATAGTTGTATTTTTCTGTGTATTATATTTTGCTTGCTTGCTATTGAATTTACTAATAATCCTTCTTCTTCAGCCTCAGGTTTTTTATCAAATACATTAGAAATATTTTGGATGGTGTTCGATTGCTGCCGTCTATTCAGAAATATGTATCCCTTGTCGGTTGTAATATAGATGCCACGTGCTTCAATGTAGTGTAATAACTCTCTGTCTACCATCTCTGCAGTAGTTCTTCTTAGCTGATCGTGAGACAGATATGTTTCTTGTATTATCTTATCTTTTGTGCATCCATTCCTACATGTCTCTAATATGTTAACCATAATCTCAGCAGATGGGTCATCCGTTGCCATATTCTGTAGTAGGATGACAATAATAAAACTATAATTATTCTATTCTAAAACGATACTCATACGTATTTGAGTGAAATATTGACTTTATGTCATATTTTCTATGAATCAAATGATAATCGTAGTAGATACATATGGCGCTATACGCTCTGAAGCTGACGTAATATTCAGATTTCAAAATAAAGAACATAATTGTATCTGATTATGATTTTGATTTGGGACTGACTGCTAATGGCGTTATTAATGATGGGCTACTCGTGCTGGCAGTGTTAACAGCAGAACTAGCAGGGGTAAGGGTTTTACCCTTGGCGATATCAAGACAGTTTGTAACTACTTTATGAGTGAGACCTTCAGACTTGTTTGCGGTGTTTATACAACTGATAAGCGAGCTTACCTCCTTTTTGGTCAGAGTATTAGAGCTATGAGTAGCAGTAGCAGATGAAGAAGAAGATGGTGAAGGAATGCTGCCAAGAGTGGTAATACTATTGTTGTGGCCATTATTGGCAGTACCGGTTTTCTTTGAAGCTGCAAACGCTGTATAAGAATGGTTAAAGATAGATGTTGCTACAAGTGCTAATGCTATCACTGATACTGCCATTATGATAGCAGTAGAATTTTTGTTGTTTTGATTTGATGATGACATAAAAAATAATATTATGTAGCTATTAATACTGCTTTGTTAGCTACTTAGAGATGATTAGTGAGTAAAGGATTACTTCTGCCTATAATAATTCTTTGACAAATACTGCATAGACTAAATCGATAAGTACATCCATGAGTAAAAGATCTTTGAATTCTTAATTATAAAGACATTATCTATATGTACATATGAACAATGAGAATACAACAACTTCTGAGACATCTTCCAAGGAGAAACACGAAGACAAAAAAGATCTACAAACCCCTTCCTGCAGAAACATCCATTGAAGATTCGACAAAATTAGACAGAGAAAAAAAGGTTGTAGTAGTAAAATCAGGAGAACCTGATGTCAAAATTTCTGATGCACAAGACCAGTCAGAAGAAACAAAAAGAGAAGACGATAATATTGGTCAGTAAGGGCAGTAGCAATAACTATAGGTATTCATAATAAGTTCTTGGATATGGTATCCACTAGTGTGTCATAATGGTGCTATTAATAAAGATCATTTACACATATGCACATTTTTCATTTCATCTTAGTATCTCATTTTCATTTTGTTTTAGTAATTGATTTATGAAAAAAGAACGACGCTTTCCAAAGCGTCTATTATCTTCATTATCTATTTTGGAATAAATAATGACAACAAAATCTAGTTCTTGAACTTTTCTACGTAAACGATTCTCTTCATTTATTGTTAGCGAGTCAGCTGCTTTGATACTCTTGCAGCAAGTCATCAGGTCTTGGTTTGTAATAGACATTATCTAAATCTGTGCTATGTCCTAGCAGCATATTTCTAATGGTATCGTTCAACCTTGCATTGACAAAACTGGTGTTTACAAATTTCCTAAAGCCATAAGTTCTAGCGATTGCTTTTCTCTTCTTACCTGGTGTATCACCTTCTTTTAACTCTTCAATTGGCATTATACCAGCTACATGCAGCTTCTTTGTTAATGATAATGCAATAGCGTTTATTGTTATTTTCTTTGCATGCTTCTTTATTTGCTCCAAGTCGTTAATATCAAATTGCTCTCGAAACAAAGGTGATTTTTCTGTAAGTATTTTGCCACAACGCTCTCTATATTGCAATTAGACTTCTATAGCTTGTGCTGCTTCAGGTGTTGTAAAACAAATATACTCTTCCTTTGTTCCAAAATAAAAGTAATTTGATATAAATTATATTTTTCAATTTTATGTAAATGCTCTAGCCGGATATCTGGAATAGCGCCTATTCTCATTCCTGTAGAAGCGAATAACATCACTAAAGCTTTGGTTATTTGATCACAGAATTCTAAAAGATGACATATTTCCTGCGTTGTATAGGCTCTATCCTTCTTTCCTTTGATTTATTCAGGAATAAACTTGCCTATCTTTTATCAAGAGTTACGTAATTCATTGAATAAAAGTACATTACAGCAATGATGTATTGCCGTATAGTGATAGCTGATACCTTCTTATCTTTTTCAAGTGTGATATGTAATCTATAATTTTTTTTCTGCATTACCAAAGGATCTTGAAAACTAAGAAGGTTGTTAATGTTTGTGATCTGCAAATAATGCATGAATCTTTTGATAGTACGAAAATATGATTGCGTGTATATTCACTTTTTATACTGTGGATAAAGTTGTCATAAGCATCGCCAGCTAGGATTAGATAAGTAGTGGTATTATTAGCAGTAGTATTTTCAGTTAACATTTTTTCATTCTTCTTTCCTTTCTCTTTAGCTGCTGTATTTTATATAACAGCGAATATTAAAGCGTCTTTATGAACTCAACAACAAAAGATGTAAGGTGTGAGCTATGCGGTATGACATTTACCACTCAGCAAGAGAAAGATGAACATAAGAAATTAGAACATAAGGAACATAGAGGACCATCAGGTGTGGGTTAGATAGATGCATTACACCAAAAGCTGCATAGGAAGATCTAGTACACACTGACGGATTAGAAAACATACAATAGATCTTGTTCTGGCGTCTTCTCTTATCCACATAAAATGTCGATTTGTCATCGATAGATATTATAGCAATATTTATGAAAGAATTAAGGAATATGAACTGTACTCACATATAGTAGGACATCCAAAACTGACAGTCGGAGAACCCTATGGATGCATATATGTCTGATAAATTGGTAAGGCAACGGTGAGACTTGTTAGCAAAAAATTTTTAAAATTGGGTGCTATTGTTTCTAGAACAATGAGAAAAAATATCTACTCGATGATTCTAACCTTTATCATTATCAGTGTGACGACAGTAACGGCTGCCCTAGTACAGTTGGAGCAGTTCAAAACATCTCTTATTATGCTCTTGCATCTCTACAACCAAAAGAGAATGTAACCATCACAGCCCTTACCCAACGACTGGGTAAAGAAGACATGGTGAAGGCGCTATTAATTGATGCTGTTAACAAATTAAGATCCAACCATCCTGACCTTGGAATTAATTTAAAGTATATTGAACTCCATGATCTACCACCTGCCGCTACGGAAGATCAGATGTTAAGGGCTATAACTAATGGCACACATATTGATATTATATCTTTAGACCTTGAATAGTATTGTTTACGAGTGAATCTTAACTTTGTTATGAGGACGCCAGTATCATTTTCTTGTGACAGTGCGATAGTCCTGAAAATCGATAGTGCTTTTTTGTCACAAATTACAGATTTAGTGTGGTCCATGGAGCTCTAGGTATTTTTCTGGCGCTACGAGCAAATATCATAGTAAATATTCACTTTTGCTACTGCTATCAAACTAATAAGGACAGTGCCATAAATTGTCATGAAATTAACATTTTTGCTCATTTATAGCCAATAGGCATTAACCGTACTTAAGATATAGATGAAATTATGCACAAATTAATCATAGTTCATGTGTACTAACTAGATGGCATTCAACTTACTCCACATCTACTCTAGCAAGTCACCCAACGCAGTCCCTCTCCTTTCATAGCTGCAACACTTAAGAATGCTATCGAAAGCTCAGAAAATACAATGAGTCTATTTCCAAATGAAGATATCTTAACTAGAGAAATTGAATCATGGAGAACCTTTGCAGCTAGTCTTAATTCAAAAGAATACAAACAATTATTCAATAAAATGCTGTCTGATTGCTATAGATATGCTAATGTAATAAATACTAAAGGAGAGCCTTTTCCTACTAACTCGTTACTTATGTATTTATTGCTTTCACAGCAAAAAATGATAGATTGGCTCCGCGCAAACATTAGACCAACAGCCAGTCATGCTGCAGGGGTAAATATTTTGCTTAATAAAAAAACTAGAAGAGTCTTTTTTTCTAAAGTGTTGTTCAGCATCAAGGAAAGTAAACAATCTATACTCCAGTTCTTTTTAACTTCAAAACAAAGGAAATTGAATTTGGAGAAGACATGATTGCTGAAATAATGGTAAACGAGCTTGAACAACGTATGTCATAGATGATGAATTTAGTAGTATCATAATGTCCATGAGTAAGACTATAACTCAACTGTTGGATTTTATGTTCCTTTTATACTTATTACCTTATGAAAGTTCGTCAACGAGTTATTTGCTCTTTTATTATTCATAACTTTGTAGATTAGCTAAGGCTAAGAAGGCTTTCAATTTTGTTCTTACCTTGGTTCAAATCGATGCCTGATGCTTCGGCTGGATTTTTACCATCTGGATCTTCATGCGGTATGATTTTTAAAAGAGTAGGTGTATCAAACTTATTTTAGATGTAGAATTCAAGCTAAATATGTTTACTTTCAAACAAGTGGAGATACAATCGTTAGTGGTTGTCACAGATATGATCCAAGGCGAGATTACATACCTTACACAAAAAGAATAAGGTAATATTGATGGTTATGTATGCTCTAAATGATATACATCTATATAATATAGTGGCAGAACTGCACCATTTTCTGTCACCTTACTCTTAAAACATTTGTAAATATCTATAGTAATATGCCATACATCTATAATTTCTAAGAAAAAGAATTAGTGAGTAAATAACTAGTGCACCTCCTAGAGCCCACATAGCCTACACTGCCATCACTACTTATACTATAAAGAGTTAAGATAATTTAGTATAGAAATTCGATTCAATTTAAAGAAGTTAGAATGTATGATATTTCCTGTTATTCATAGTAATGGCACACTGCTAGAAACCTCTCAAAAGTGTAAAATAAGTGATTGACAACAAGTACAGTAATCGTAATGTCTCTTACCCATACCCTCTCTTTAAAGGTACTTGAAGCTTACACTAGGGATGTAAG
>JBJMFM010000161.1:0-8817 GCA_045808425.1 Nitrososphaeraceae archaeon
TAATAGCTGATGCAGGCCATTCTCGCCCAGACCAAACAGTCAATGGAGGCTCACAAGTAATACTGGATGGTCGTCAAAGCCGTAACCCTAATGATGATCCACTAACATTTGCATGGACACAAATGAGTGGTCCTCCTGTCCAGCTAAGTACTCCTAATGAAGCCAAAACTAGCTTTACTGCTCCATCAAACTTGCAAGAGGATACAACAATGTCATTTAAATTAACAGTTTCAGACCCAGCTGGTCTATCTGACAGCGATACAGTTTCTATCCTAGTCAGACATACTGCTACTCCACCACCTCCTCCACCACCACCTGCCAACAGGGCTCCAATAGCCGATGCAGGTCATTCAGCTGAGAAAACAGTCAATGAAGGCTCAACTGTAATGCTAGATGGTCGTCAAAGCCGTAATCCTAATGTGGATACAATAACATTTGCATGGACACAAATGAGTGGTCCTCCTGTCCAGATAAGTACTCCCAATCAAGCCACAGCCAGCTTTACTGCTCCTTCAAACTTGCAAGCTGATACAACAATGACATTTATATTAACAGTCACAAACTCAACTGGTTTATCTGACAGAGATACTGTCTCTATCCTGGTCAGACATGGTGCAATTGCAAAAGGAACACCATTCCAAGCTGGATATGACCATGGCTGTAGTGATGCAAAGCTACCATTCTCTAAGAGATATATCAATCAACCTGGCAAAGGTCCACAATTTCACACACAAGAATTTATGTCTGGGTATAATGCAGGGTTTAGTGCGTGTTCAACGTAAAATGGCACTACTTGAGCAACAAGTTCTTTCTAGTTAGTCAAAAGTGCTTCAAATTCATTAACTGCGAATGGCAATAACGTAATTATAAACATTCCAAGGAAATGAGTAAGAACATGAACAACGAAAAATAGTATTATCAACAATATTGCTGACGCTGCTAATAGCTACAGTAGCTGCAAACAGTGGTTTATGAATCAAATTTCACTTGGTTTTAGAACCAATTACATCATTAATTCTATTGGAAAATGCATAGAATGCGAGTAAACTCAATTATTTGATAACCAACTATTCATCTACTGGTTTATTTCAGGGAAACTACTATAGAATACACAATCGAGTTAATCGAATTGTATTAGTTTGTATAGATCAATACATAGACATAAAAAATTGTATACATCGATAGTTGTTGATAGTTACGTTAGTTGATATATGTGTATTCTCTTAATCCAGCTTTGTCAGCAGTTTTGCCACCAATTTTTACTAATATGAATTCTTCATGAGGCTCTGAAAGAGAATCATTAAAATTTCTTCCATTTTCATGTAGTTTCATATATTCTTCCATAGAGAGTTTTTTTCGTGGTCCCATCTCTTCCTCAAGGTTCATTCTCTTTACTACCTGCTTATATCCTGGTTGCATTACACCGCTAAAGACCATAGCACTACTACCACTACCATAAGATCCAAATCCTACTCTCTTACCTTCCAGATCGGTCCCCTTCTTGTATTCAAATTCAAGTAAACTTCTAAATCCCATATACATTGAAGCAGTGTAGAGGTTCCCTATTATAGCAGATGCTTCGAGTGAACTTGCAACCTTCTTTTCAAAAACTTCATTATAGAAAGATGTTCGTATAAAAGCTCGCCTGAACTTTTCATCAGCTTGCATGAATTCAGTATCGGCAAGAATTGATTCAATAGTGCCTCTTGGATCTTTTGGTAACGGTTCTTCCATTCCAACTTCTTTTATAACTTGTTTCCAGCGAGGAAGATGACGCCACTCGTGTCTTAATAAATATGCCAGCGCCTTTTCACCCATTTTTCTATATGGAAGATGAACACAGAATAAATCAATATAATCAGTAACGGATTCTCCATCCCTAATCTGAACCAAACCTATTTTGATTGCCTTTTCTTTATAGCTATCGAATGCTTTCTTTACTTGAATTAGATATAGTAAATTAGAATAGTTCCCATTAACAAGAGGAGTCTCTTTTCCAAAGGGTCTATAAAAGTCATACTCGTTCTTGATAATTGTAGAAGCAACTTTTTGATCAAATGCTAACAGCCTTGGATTCTCTTTGATTAACATGGCAACAGCGCCGGCACCCTGTGTGTATTCGCCAGAAGAACCAATATCGTATTTGGCGATATCACTCACAATGACAATAGCAGCTTTACCGTCATTTTCTTGAGCTCTAATCCAATTTGCATTATCATAAAGCGCATAAGATCCACTTACACATGCAAATTTACACTCGATTCCACCTGCATGTTCAAATGAGTTTTCTCCATATACTTGTTCTAGCATACCTATGATAAATGAATTCATTGCCTTAGCTTCGTCGAGAGCAGACTCAGTAGCAACATACATCCTCCCCAGGTCTTGGGGACGCAGTTGGTTTCTTTGCATTAACTTCAAACATGCATTAGCAGCCATGCAAGCCGGATCCTGATTAGCGTCAACTAAAGCCATCTTTTTTATACCTATACCATATTCTAGTTTCTGTGGAGCAATTCCTCTTGCATTAGCAAAGTCCTTATAGTCGAGATAAAGTTTGGGAACGTATATCGCTAGATCATCAATCCCTACTTGCATTTTAGACAGGCTATGTATATATAGGCATTTAAAGGTATTTCTGATCTAATTCAAATAATAGATTTTAATTAACAATATTGACGCAATAGTCTAAAATATTTATAACAAAACCTAAAGTAAATGATACATACCTACATTTGCTTTTTCTGTATAGAGGAAGGATGATCCACGGCACTTCTAATATACTTTTTCATAATTAATACTTTAAGTTTGGTAAATTATACAGTTTGTAAATACAAAATATATGATGGGATAACCATTTGAGTTGCAGCATGTATGTATATATTTTATGAAATATTCGCCTTCAATTTGCTATATGTGGTCATTTGCTTGTTTATACTGTACTGAAATGAAAACAAACAGGATAAAACAGGGTTAGCCATACCTAATGACATTATTAATGACTTGTATAATCTAAAGGCAAAGTGCGTGTTTAACATATACACGCTATATACAGTCTTATTTTAATTATTTTTAATATAAAAGGCATTATCACATCGGTATCTCTATAGACTATTTATTGATTAACAACTTCACAGGATATATATGATGCCAATACATAATGGTTCCTTATATTTTATTTGAATAATTAAATAAATTGCTATGCATTCCGGTTGCTATCAGTAATACTTTGTGATTTGATATAAGTTATTTCTTTCCGCGGCTTTAAAACCAACCTGTTTGATAGCAGATATGATTTTATCTGTTGTTAGCTCGGTTGATCTGGCGCCTGTAGCGCTTACTACTTCTTCACCAATAAGAGTGCCACCAAAATCGTCAGCACCATAATTTAATGCCAACTGGGCCATGCCTATGCCATTTGTCAACCAAGATGATTGTAGATGATCAATCAGATCATAATACATTATTCTTGCAATTGCTATCATTTTCAATAGTTGCAATCCTCCAGATGGATACATTATTAATCCTTCTGATTGTATCTGAGTTCTGTTGGGTTCAAAACTCCAAGGAATAAATGCCATAAATCCTCTTGTTTTTTCCTGCAATCGTGCTATTTTCATAATGTGTCTAGCTTGTTGTTCCTCTGTTTCAACTGTCCCGTACATCATTGTTGCAGAGGACTTTAGACCTATCTTGTGAGCACACTCCATTATTCGAAGCCATTCATCACTCTTGATCTTCAAAGGGCTGATCTGTGCCTTTACACTGTCGTCAAGAATTTCAGCACCTGCACCAGGGATAGAATCCAGCCCTGCTGCTTTTAGTCTAGAGAGAACCTCGCTTATACTACTTTTTTCAATTTTTGCAATCATGTCAATTTCAGATGCAGAGAGCCCATGTACTCCTACCTGGGGACATTTTGCCTTTATCGTCCTAAAAACTTCCTCATAATATTCGATTTTCAGATTTGGATTATGACCTCCCTGAATTAAGACCTGTGTGATACCAAACACTTTACTAGCTATAACTATACGTCGCATAATCTCATCTAAAGATAGTGTGTAAGATTCTTCATGTCCTGGTGGACGATAGAATGCGCAAAATTTGCAAAAAGTGATACAAACATTGGTATAATTCAATATAATATTTTTAACAAATGTAGCGGTATTTCCATAGAGTCTCTGTCTTTGCATATTACCAACAAGCCCTATAGAATAGACATCATCAGACCTTATAAGCCTGACGCATTCATTTAGCCCAAGATCTTGACCACATAATGCACTATCTAGAATGTCGCCAACGTCAGACTTCCTGATCAGCTCTTGTACCAAAAGACTATTTTGCAATACTAACATTACTTCTGAAATATCAATACTATTTATTCCTTACAAATTTGACTCATATGCCAACACTTATTTTATATTGACACCAAACGTAAAATGGTTAGTTTGCTCAAGAGTATAGCAGAGGGAACGCCATCTTTAGAAAAAGCACTTGCAGGTCAAGAATTGTCATACCCCGATGGGGTTCAGTTAATGAAGGAGGAAAACTTATTTTTGTTAGGTCTTGTTGCAGATAAGATTCGGAAGGATTGTAGAGGAAATATTGTTACTTTTGTTTCTTCCTATTATCTGAACTATACCAACGTTTGTGCAGCAAGCTGTCCCTTATGCGCATTTTATAGAAAGGGTAACGAAGCCGATGCTTATACCTTAACTACTGAACAGGTCGTGGCAAGGGCTAGGGTTGGAGTAAAACAGATGGGGGCAACCGAAATTCATATAGTTGGAGGCTTTCATCCAAAACTGGATCTTAATTATTATGAGAACATGATTAAGGCAATAAAAACAGAGTTTTCCCACATTACAGTTAAAGCATTGACCCCTGCAGAAGTTTTTTTTATTTCTCGAATAACAAGAAACTCTGTCAAAGAGGTATTACTTAGGTTAAAGGATGCCGGATTAGATGCTCTTCCAGGCGGTGGGGCAGAGCTTTTCCATCCAGAATCTAGAGATTTGATTGTCAGAGGAAAGTGTTCTGGTGAAGAATGGCTTGATACAGCACGTTGTGCACATGATTTGGGATTAAAGAGTAATTGCACAATGCTTTTCGGCCACATAGAAAAACCTGAGCACGTTGTAGATCACATCTTAAAGATAAGAAACCTTCATAAGGAAACAAAAGGCTTTACTACCTTTATTCCTCTAAAGTTTAGTCTGGATAATACAGAATTAGAAAGGCAGGGTATGATCTGTAGAGAAAGTCCTTCAACATACGATCTGAGAGTTATTGCAGTCTCGAGAATATTGTTAGCAAATGTACTAGATAACATATCTGTGTATTGGGTGGCATTAGGTAAGAAACTAGCTCAGGTAGCATTATCATATGGCGGTAACGATATGGTTGGAACTGCATTTTCTGAGGAAATATTCAAGGCTGCAGGCAAAGGTTCAGGAATATCTATTCAAGAGCTAGTTAACTTGATAAAAGAAATTAAAAGGGAGCCTGCTCAGAGAGATACATTCTTTAATATAATTAAAAAATTTTGAGCAAAGATTTCATATATTTCTTTAATACTGCATTAAGAGATACCTGCATTATATGATCTCTCATCAAGACATTTGAAAGATTCGTTTTGAAATGGAGATGGATTTAGATCCATATATTTATAGTTAAGATCTAATTATTAATAATCTATCGAGCTAGATAAGTAAGTGAACTCTAGGTGTGCAAATGGATTATAACAAAAAATAGTAATTATAAGCCTGGTATGTTCTCAGTGTAGTTACAGATTGGCAATTCTTCAATTAATCTTACAATAGCTACGTTCAAAGATATAATATAATATTTATTCTATTCTCATCTCTAATGCATATGTCATAGCAATATCATAGTATTAAACAAAATGCAACTGATCTATTGATAGTATTCCTCTGTCTTTTGCCATTGCAAACATTCTCTTAAGTGATTCTTGACCTTTAGCTCCCATATCGATAGTTGTATTGTTTACATACATTTTGATGAATCGGGCAATTACATCTTTTGGTTGTCCTCTGCTGTATCTCATTGAAAAGTCTACTGCTGCATCAAAATTTTCAAGACCATACAAGATTGAATTTCTAAAAAAGTTATCAAATTGCTTGATTTCTTCTAGTGTCATTGATTTATTGCTTGCGACGTTAATTCCCAAGGGTACTGGTAGTCCACCTGTTTCAGCAGCCCACCATGCTCCCAAGTCTAAGACCTTGTAAAGTTTTGAATTATCGTAGGTAATTTGTGCTTCATGAATCACTAGACCTGCATCTACCGTATTAGTCAGAACTGCATTTGGAATCGTTTGAAAAGCCATTTCTTTTTCTTCAAATTTCCCTAATACAAAATTTAATAACAGATTAGCAGATGTCAACTTACCAGGAGTTGCAATTGTACTTCTTTTTAATTGTGAAAGTGACAATTTCTCTTTCGAAATCACTATGGGACCATACTCTAAACCAAAGCTTCCTCCACTGCGTAGTATCACGTAGTCACTTAAATAGGCATAGGCATGAGCTGAAATTGCAGTAACATCAAGTTCGTGCTTTAATGCACATCTGTTGAGAGTTTCAATATCCTCTATGACGTGCCTGATTCTAATATTGGATGATTTTAGTTTATTAGAAGCAATCCCATAGAACATAAAAGCATCATCAGCATCTGGGCTATGGCCTAGAGTTATTTCCATCAGATAAACAACATTTGGAAATAATATCTTCTTTTCGTTGTGAATATTCCCTAATAATTTATGGTATAGTAAATTGTATTTGCATACATACAGATAACCAATCATTTAAGCATAATTTTTGTGATTAAATCTAAGAGTCTGGTACGTTCTTCTGTGAAGCCAATTCATACTGATCTTGCAGTATGTTCGTTTTTATCAGGGGCCATTTTATTATTTATAATATAAGTATATATTCTACATTAGTAGACAGATAATAAAAAGGTTTAATCTATCGCTATGGTCTTCCACAAAGAATATATCTTTATACTGTAGTTCATGCATCAACTTTATATATGCTGCTTTTTTTATATATCCTATTTATAGCGCAACAGTTTTTTGATGGTGACTATAAACAAATTCGTATTGTCTCCTCCATTTGGACTTTTCAAGAAGAAGGATAATAATGTATATGAGACTAAAAATAATTTCGATAGTAAGGATCATCTCTACAATAGAGATTCATTGACTATTTCAGAGGCGCTCATACTTTTGCAACATATTGAATCAGGAAAGGTAAAGGCTTTAGTGCAGGATCTTTCACCTATTAAAAAATCTGTTAGAGGATCTCTTGAATCTGTAGCTAAGATAGCAGATAATTTGGAACATGAAAATATCAAACTAGAAGAGTTAAGGTTCAAATCGATTGTGGAAAACTCAAAAAGAACTGTAGCAGCATCGTTGAAAAGGGAGGCCTCCTCCGATCTACCTTTGTCAGAATCAATGCAGGATATTAAAAAATTCAACTATAGATTGGAGTCAATTATGAATCGGTTTGGTGAGGTTAGCAGTTCCCATAATAGGGTTATGAATATCTTTATGAAAAAGTATGCTGGGAAATTGAAGGGTGAATTTGAAACACTTTCATCTTTACTTAAAGATACAAAGTCAGTGATGGCAGAATTTGAAGAAGAAAATGCAGCTGTAGTAAAATGTATTGATATTTTGAATTTACTGTCACAAAAGGTAGCATTAATCAAAACCAACAAAAATAGAATTGAAAATATCTACAAAGAAATTGAAATGTTGAAGGGTAAACTTGATCAATCAAAAGATCAATTAAGCAGTTTGGAAAACTCAATCCACTTTAAAGAATCTTGTCATAATATTGAAGAAATAGACATTGTGAGAAAAGAGGAGCAAGAATTGCATAGAGATATGCTTGATCTTTATGGTCATGTATCGAGAGCATTTACAAGATATTCTTATGGTATGACAAAAGATACTATATCCCGACTTAAAGTTTTAACAGATGAACCATGGAAAATTTTTGATAATGAAGACATTTCGCTATACACTTCACTTCTTACTGAAATTCGAAAAGCTGTAAATTCTAGTAATATTAAGCTCAAGGACTCCCAAAAGGTCCTATATTACATGGATATTATTCTGAGATCATTGCCAAAATACCAACAAGAGTCAAAGGCCATAAAGCTCAGACTAAAGCTCCTGCAAGAAAGCAAAGATGGAGTAGTTGTGAACAAGGTAGAAGAATTAAGAGAAAATATAAATCATTACAATTCTAAGCTAGAGGATCTTAAACAATCGTCTGATGATGTGAGAAAACAGCTGACAGAAAATAATAATGAATGTGGAAGCTTAGTAAAGCAAATTGAAGATTGTATATTCGAGATTACTGGGAAAAAATATTCCTTATTAATTTAATAGTATTTTAGTGTTTAATATAGATGTTATTAATATTTGCGAGTCAAAGTTCTAACAATACCACAGAGAAAGTAGTAGGAGAAGCATACATGAGTTCTTGTTCTTTAAAAAACTACAAAATATTTATTGATATGCTATCTCCATAGCAATCTACATTGTTCAGTTGCTATGAAGGTAATCATATCTTCTAAGCGTATCGACAATAGTCCACATCTTGTACTGATTTTGCCATTCTACCAATTCTCACACAATCTCTTATATTCCTAGATCTCATCCTGTTCCATACTATGTGTGCTGTAGCTTTAGCTATTTCTTCCTCAACCTTATGCTGTTCTATCAGTAATCTCATCGTAATTTGACAGAATTGCTCATAACTGTATGGTTCTAATTCTATT
>JBJMFM010000162.1:0-18338 GCA_045808425.1 Nitrososphaeraceae archaeon
TTTTCATAATCGTCTTTGTTTTGGATTCTCTTTGTCTTTTTGCTCATAATAAAAATGTGTGGATAATATGTAAATAAATTGTTGCAATGTTTTCGTTACTATAGAAGATCGAAATGAATGAAAAGAGTTTAAAAAAAAAACTCCTTTCTCTGCTATAAGGAATATAGCATTGAATGTATTGTTCTTAAATATCATATCGTATAGTTAGTTCTTAAATGTTGAGAAAAATAGAATCAGATTATACGCTGATCCTATAGCCATTTATAATTGACATTTAAACTCTCCAATAAAAGATGAATATCCTAAGTTATTTCCTAATTTTTTGTTTATTTATTCAAATTTACTCACTGTTATCTTCTAAATGATAAAACTTTAGTACCAATCTAAAAGCATTAAATATATCTGGTAAAGCATTCATTTACTTTAAGAAAATCCCGCAAGGGGATTGTAAAAATGAGTCAGGTAATCATGACATAGAATGAGAAATAGAATATTCTCACTGCTATGATGTACAATGACAATATCTTTTGGTTTGATATACTGTGCTACTTCGCCTACAATACACCTTGTCTCTTCAGACAAAAAAATGTAATTACTATATGTTATAATGAACGAATCTTAGTATGGGTCAACAAGAAAGGCCAGCTGAAGATAGTACTACTAATCCTGATGCTGAGATTCTAGAACAAGGTGATATATACTTCTTCTATAGACCAAAGAAGGGTGCAGACGAAGTAAAAGGTGTTGGAGATGTACGGAGGTTCTTTATGGTCACTGCACCAGAAAAAAGAAGTGCAGTAGAAAAAAATAACAGCAACAAAAGTGAGATGTATAGACTATTTGTTATAGGTAAAAAATCTCTTCCTGAGGTAAGAAAGACTGAAGCTAGAGCATCCGAACGATATTGGGCCAAAGTTGGTGGCATTTTTAAAGATGCAAATGAGCTTACAAAAGAACTTTTATCAGATGAATTTAGAAGAGGTGATGCTGCAAGACCAGTTGGAGAAGGAAAGTATGCAATTGTAAAGCATCATCAAAACCATACAGAATTAGCATACATTCTTGAAATGCCAAAACAGCCAGGAGAAGCTCAAAAAGAATTAGGTATAGAAAAAGAAGCAAGTTATATTGTTACAGTTATTAATCCAAAAAAACCAGTAGCATCTTCAGTAGTAGATGGCGGTGCCTATCCAAGCACAGAAGAAATACCAATGTACCCAGAAGAATTGCTAAAAGAATTTAGCGATAATGATACCTTTGTTCCACTATCAAGAGACACAAGATTCTTAGAGTATAGGAATGCACAGCTAATACTTACTGCCGCAAGAGAAGGAAGAGATGTAATAAAGAATGATATAGGAATAGAGATAATAGAAGAAGATGAAACTCAGCAATCTGCAGATATATTCAATAAACTCAAAGTAAGGAAAGACCAGGTTCCAATAAGACCATTGACAGAAGGGAAGTTAGAATAATAATAAATGAAATCTCCCTCTGATGAAGAGATGCTTAAATTAAGGACTGAAGAGCTAAATTTTAAAAACACACGAATTAAAACAAACAAGTAATTCTCTACTAACATCAAATAATGCACTCAAATTAAAGATAGAAGAATTAGCTAAAACACATGCAGTAAGCGTATTCTTTTGCCAGACGAAATATTTCTTTTTATTATTATTATGATTTTCTTTTATTTGCATGTGTAATTACTCTTTCGAATTAATTGTGGTTATAGTAAAAAGCTTTCTTGTTGGTAAAAAAATCTATACTCTAATAAGTTCAGGTCTATGTGTATGCTAGTACAAAGACCAATCTGAAGATAGAAAAAAGTTTATGAGATTGCCCATTCATCGAAAGTTGCTTAAAAGAATGAGTAAAACGAGCAATAATAATACTTATCTTAGAGTATCATTGGTAACAATCACCTCATTATCAATGCCTTTTTCTACATTTCACTTTCAGGTTCAACCAGCAAATGCACAAAATTCTACCAATAGCACTGGAATACTACCACCCATATCACAGGAACAACATAATATCGCCTTGATGATTACTGCTGTGGTTGTCCTTGTAGTTACAATTGCTGCAATTGCTGTTGAATCTTCAGCAGGTAACAGACCTGTTAATGCCTAAACTGGAATATGACTTTGACTTTCCTTTTGTTAGTAGTTAGAGTATTTTTCTAAAGTGGTAAAGATTTGCTACAACTCAGCAGTAACCATGATTATTGTCCATGTACGGTATTGCATATATACATCAAAATGAATATTACTACTAGATGCGGTGGACCAGTATTCTGACTGGAATGTGAGGAGAAAATAGAAGACAAGAATTTTTGAATAAATCTTCAAATTTTTTAATTGCAGGCTTGACTCCAACGAGACAGTCATAGAATTAGAAGACTCACAACCAGGCGCTAGTACTGGAATTATGCTCCCGTTATAGATACTGTATTTATAAAAATGCCAATCGATCGGCTGGTCTTCATTTTGTTCTGATCTTTGAGGATATGATGAAATTATTGCACATCTTTTAAATCATTGTTTAAAACTGTTAAAAAATAAAAGATATTTCCAAACTCATTGAATCATTGTTTTTGTAGCGTTATCTTAACAAGGGTACCCTCATCCTCTGCTTCTCTAAACACGTGTTATTCTTATGTAGACCTTAAAAATAACTCTATTACTTCTTATAAAATATGTTTTCTAATACTTGCAAAATGACGGCCATAACTAAATTAGTTGTTTTTACAATGATTGTAGCGTCATTGACATTTGCTATTGCAGCGGCCACCTCTATTACAGCAAACACATTTCTAAATCAGTCGGCATATGCTCAAAGCATACAAACAACACCACCAAGCACATCTGCACCGACTTATACTCCTCCAGGCGCATCTACACCCACCAATACTTTTCCAAGTGGCAATACTACGCTAGAAAATTCAACTTCGGGTAACGCAATAAAATAGAAATAAAAACTTATCTATTTTTTATTATTACATTACTTACTGTTTATTTTAAAGTAGCATCCTTTAAATCGTCTACTCGTAATTGTATTTCGATATAATGTTTAGTCGACTACAATGTGCGAATTGCCAGATGGAAATTCAAACAAATCATGATAAAAGATGTAATTCATTTTATGTTACCTAAAGATACAGTAATGCAAGTTGCCGATCAGGTAAACAAAAATGGACAAGCAACTACTCCATTGATGACATTTACTTTGCAGCTCGCTATTTATGATATCTGTTTTGGTCTGTCTATCGATCGCTTTCACTTAATGTCAATCTTACTCAATATTACTATCTTCATAGGATTTAGTTGACGGATAAAATCATGATAACTTATTGCACATGGTATTCCAGTCTCTATGGGAACTCTGAACTTGCATCGATTTTTCTTTCTTTCTACTTCCTCCCTTTCAAACTTATACTCCAAACCGATGAGGAGGCAAATAAAATACCGTATAGTACCTAATAAACTATATAGATATCCAATAGTTTATTCATTAAACCGAGAGTGAGTCACATATATCAATCTAACAGTCTAATATTTTCTTGCGTAGAACCCATTCTATCGTCGTAATAATCCCGTGATACGATTATTCTTTCCTTCAGCTTTTACCTTAGTAATTTCATATGAATTATCAGGCTGCTTGGTGACGTAAATATTGTCATTTCGGCATAGATAGTATTTTACAGGAGGATCATGACTAATAGAGCCATTTAGCCACACCATGAGTGTACCGCATAGAGGACAATTCATTGTCATTAAAGAAAAAATCACATAAGACCATTTATATGCTTTGTCTGAGTTTAATTAAAAAATACCGTTCACTTTGTAGATACTCAATGCTTTATTGGGTTTGCTTTACGTAAGAAATTGATAGCAAAAATGAACTAAGAAGATAACATAAAAATCTAGCATCCTCAGCCCGCCTACATCTTAAAATCATAGCAATTGTCAACTATGGCAGTATGTTTCTAACAGAACAATAATGGCAGCCCTTGAACTTCTCTACTATCGACAATAGCCCTAGAATTGTTATCGTTATTTAACATTTAACATAGCTAGCACAGGCTCAAATACATTACCATATTTTTGGCTCATAGACAAATGCAGAAAAGATACTTTGACGTAACCAGCATAATGATTGTCGCACTGTTTACAATTATTATTTATCCATTATTAGCAACCTTAGCTCATGGTCAGCAAGAGCAACAGTTGTTTCCATTTTCATCCCCTACAACAACAGCTACGACAACAACAAAAAATCAAATTAATAATGACATACGGAATGAATCTACGTCCTCTTATAGTTTTTCAGCTCATGATAAAAAGACAGAAAATAACGATGCTAATGTTAATGATAATATTGATGCCAACGATAACAATAATGATAATGTCGATGTCAGTAACCCTTCTAGCGACAGTAGCGGCGACAATACCCCCAAAGCAGTTATTTTAAATTTCTATGACAACGACATAGGTCAATTCACAAATGCCAAACCAATACTAGATAAATATGGATTTAAGAGCACTTTCTTTATAGTTTGCAGGTGGGCTAGTTCTGACAATCCAGGTCGTATGACTTGGAATGAAATAACACAATTGTACAGAGAAGGACATGACATAGAATCCCATTCTACTTCACACAAGGTTCTAAGCAAACTATCTGCCAGCGATTTAGATTATCAGGTAGGCCAATCAAAGCAATGTCTTCATGAACATCTTGGAGTTGAACCCATAGTATTTTCTCCTCCACATGGTAGAGGATGGAATAATGCAACTGTAATCGATACAATTGCAAAATACTATGACCTTTCTATCGGAGGATTCGTTAGTAGTCCTATGTTCTTGCACTGCTATGGCTGGAAGCAACACTCGCAACACTCGCCTCAAACTGATTGCAGCACATATTCTGATGATGGTACATTAAATTATGCCAACAGATATACCATCAAAGAGGTTTCCCATAATGGTTTAGATATCCGCTACTCACATGATGATACTCAAACATTTGAGAAATTTGTTGAACTAGTAAACAGCCAGACTAATTTAAATAAAGACGGAAAAATAAATGCAATTCCCATCATAGGATATCATAACATAGAAGATGATAAGGCTATTACTAGTACTGACATAAGTTTATTTTATAAAGAAATGAAATACCTGTATGACAATGGATTTAAAGTCTTAACTATGTCTGACCTAGGGTATGATAAAAATAGTAATTATTTGTATATAAGAAATAGCGAACGAAACACATCATATATCAATTGATCTGTTAGTTTTATTATTTACACAATAATGATTACTCTTTTTTGATGCTATACTACAAGAGGAGAATATAGTGATCAGGCTGCAATATATGGCATTGAATAAAAATCTTGTAGAGCCATTACTTCATTGGCAGTTTATAACTGAAAGTAAAGTTGGGTCTCATCATATGATTTCATTAACTGAAGATGGAAGACATGCTTTGAAGTTTCTTAATACCTAATCTTTAAAAGATGCTGATTACACTAGTCCATTTGTTCTCATAAGTATCGCTTTTATCCTATCGCACATATCACAATGTTCTGGACAACAATCATGAAGACAAGTTATTTTTATAGCGTTGCAAGCAAAGCACCAAACCTCTTTAGGAGTAGAGAATGATGAGGATGACATGATATTTGATATATGTGTTATAAGCTGTATCATTTAATAGCAATTGTGAAAATAATAATCTAACATATTTCATATATTTGATCCTAGAATTGAGTGCATACGTAGAAAACAAATTCAAATCCTTTTCCTATGGCCAGGGTTCTAAATCTCTAGAAGTACTTTTTTAGTTACTCGCTTCGAATGATACTGAAGATATAATGGTAAACCCCTAATGGAATATGATAAGCGCATACCCCTTACTAATAGTTACTATTTTTACCAGATCGATACTTTGCGACGGCGTTTACTATTCATAGTTCTTTCAGCTTCAGAAAAAACTGTATTAGTCATTGTGCGTTTTCTACTACCTCTCCTTTTGATAATTATTTGATTTGTGTTTAGATCTATCATGTTCTGCTACAAACCTTATAGCATCATCAGCTACAGTAGCATTAGTAAACAACAAATTTAGATCCATTTAGGAGCATCTTGAGAAGTTATTATAATATACTAATTTTGTAATGTGTAAAGTTTGTAAAGTTCGCCTGTACGTCTATCAGTATAGTTCCAGTCCTCAATGCTATATTTAATTTCTGTAAATTTACCTTTAATTTCTGGATGCAATATATCATAAACATCTTTGCCTATTGTAATTTTATCTGGATTAGTCAATGAAGTCATCTTTGAAGTTATACTCATGCAATATCCGAGAATATCAATAAAAGAGCTTTTATCATGTCCATATTGCACTATTACATTTTCGCCCTCATCTATACCTATTTTAACACAAAGCTCTGGATAGTCGTATTGTTTCAATATAGGATTAATTCCTTTTTTGATTACAGTTATCATTGAATTTGCACATTGGACTGCTTTATCACACGCAAGCAATTTGTTGTAGCCAGATGGGAAAAAAGCAATTATGGCATCACCTACGTATTTTAATACATAACCGCCATAACTGCGCACAATACAAGTCATTTCATATGTAAATGCTCTGATTATAGTGACCATTTTATCGACGGGTAAAGTCATACTCATATTAGTTGAGCCAACTAAATCTGCATACATAATCACAAGTGATAATTTTGAATTTACGTGATTGAATAGGAAAGCTTGACTATCCTTCAATGACGAGTCGTATAGATAACGGCCCTCTAATGCTTTCCACATTCGGTCTTGTGTTCGAGTTACCAATGTTTGTGCATCAACTATTTCTAAAGGCGCAATTGCCGATGATGGTATCCTATTCTTAGAATAAGCATTATCCCCGTTGTTACCACCCATTATCATATTAGCAATCGATTTGGCCGTAATATTGTGCTTCTTGCCATTCTCATCCTCCTCCTTGTCTCCTCCTACTTTTCTAGAAACTAAGCCGGGCCTTCTAGTTATTTTCTTATGTTGATATTTCTCTGTTCTCTTGTCTTGTCTAATTCCTTCGTAGCTATAGTACGTCTCTGGATATCCTTCATCATTTATCTTTTCAATAGGCTCTCCCGTGGGTAACGCTGCATTTCTATCTACTTTGTATTTACTTGCTAGTTCTGAAAAGTCCATATTCAAAATGACATTTCTGCCTACTTCTTTTATTCTAGATTTAGGGACATCAAATCTATAGTTGTAGTCACCAAATATTACTATCTTGTCATCTGTTTCTTTCATAACATGACCTACATGGTCTTCATTTAGAACTCGCACTCCCTTGTTAAAGAGACCTTTTGGATATTTTCTTTCATAGGTAGCCAAATCTAGATTTTCACCTTGAATCCAAGCCTGTATTGGCACGCTTGTAGGCAATGGTTCTTGACGGTTTACTTTATACTTGTTTGCGATTTCATGAATGTTAAGACCAATTAGCACATTTCTGCCAGTAGTTTGGATTTCGGATTTTGGGACATCATACCTATCATTTCCTTCTCCAAATATTACTATCTTATCCTCAGTTTCTCTGACTACATGTCCAATATATGGAGAGTCTAATGCCATTACTCCTCTGTTGAAGTACTTCCCTGTAGTCATGTAAACAATATATATAATATATATAAAGTAATAAGAAATTTGCTATGAGAAGAGCATTTAGATTCAGAATATGTCATATAAGACTGATGAAGAGAGAGAAAGAATACTCGAGAACTTTGTCAAAATAACTAAAATAGATTTGTATGGTAGCATGAAGCGAGAACAATCTAAACTAAGACAATCCTTCTATGCCAGATTCGAAGAAGAGATTAAGCAGGCCGAGGAATACGGTAAAAGAGAGGATTACATTAATGCAATCTTGCATTACAGGATGGCCGATTTTTTGAATGATTATCTAGAAACTCTAAGTCCAACACAGGACATAGATAACCACGAATGTCATCAGATGAAATTCTACAATATCTGGTTAAGAAAGCAGAGGAAAGAGGGATAGGAACTGCTGTACAACTTTGTATAAATGGTTTGATTGTTACAGGATCATTAATCAATCCAAACAGATATTACGATTTAATGCACTCTATTTTCGACTATACTAAAGGAATCTTAACTGATGATCCCTTAGAGATAAAATTAATGTCGAGTTATAAGGAAAGTTATAAAGAATATATCAAAGAAAAGAGGAAGCAAAACAAGAGAGAGGATAATTCAAAATATGTTTATCTAGAGAATATCGTATTTTATCCCACAGCATCATCAACTACTACTGTTATTGCTGAATGTTGGCGGGGCAAGTTGTCATCTATGGATCGTTTTTCCATAGGTGGAACGCCATTGCGGGCAAAGAAGTTAGACGATAAGTAAGCGTCTTAGTTTTTTATCACATTTCACTGTCACGTGAAATGAATTCCACATGATTAAGGAAAACCATTCCTCTTTCACTTCATTTTTGGTCTATCTATGATTCCAATTACTTAGTATGTCATGTACTAAATTAATCATAAGTTAATAGAAGTTTAAGTTACTTGCGAACAAGTTAAACAAATAATAAAAAATATCCTTACAAATACCATAAAATCATATAATATTCTGGGTGTTCATATATACCATACATGAGTGCTGAGGAAAGGGATAAGATACTCAGAGACATTGCCAAAACATCTCATAGAGATCTAGATGAAGAACTTAAGCGGAAGCATGCTGAAATAAAAGATGAATTCAGAATATAGCAGAGCAGACCAGACTACAGGATGAATTCAAGAGACAGAAAAATAATGTAAGACATCTTCTTCATGAGCAATTCAACCAAGCAGTTAATGGATTAAAGGAAAGCATTAGAAAAGGGGGATTACGGGGGTGAAATAGCACTGATTGGTTGAATAGCGAATTAAAAAAACGAGGGTATTAATTGCCTAACATTTATTATTGTATTTTACTTTGTATTCCTAAACAATTATTTTAGCTCATCTAATTCAGCTTTGAATTTGTGTATTTCACTTCTTTCTATTTTTAGCTCTTCTACTTGTCTTCTCAAACGGTTTTCTTCATTTATTGTTAGAGCATCTACAACTTTTAGATACTCTTGTAGATGATATATGGTTTAGTAGTCGTAGTAAAAATCACGTTATTTCATTTTCTACCGGTCATAACATGGCATATTTGAGACAAGTTTTGCAGTATTTTGGTGTTGGTATTGTTACGATATTCAAAACTATTATAGGTCTTAGGCAATTTTCACATATTATTAATTGGTCATTATAATCCACTACGTTATCAAAGATTCTTTTCTTTTTCTTGTTGTCTTCTACTCCTTGTTCCTGTTTTGACCTTTTCGTCTCAACAATAATGTCGCTAATTTTCTCTATATCCTCTTCGTCTAAATCGTCTCGTGGATCATACTAGTCAAAACTATAATCTAGCTGTTGAGTCATAATATTTCTGCAATTCCTACATGTTATCGCTATTCTTCTATTGTTATCGTTATTATTATCTATTAGACCGTGGATAAATCGAACGTGCTCTTCTATATTTTTTATTGCAAACTTTAAGTATATCGTCTCGCAAGTTGAGATGAGTAATGATTTGTATATCGTTTTAACGATGGGAATGTTAGATAACTACGAAAAACAATGAGATTGAAGAAGAAAACTACAATAATAACAACGATGACAAGCGATCTTATAGTATAAAGGATAATGAACAATCAGGAAAGGTAAATTGGTGGTTTAACGAACTAGATTCACTTGGTATTAAGAATAATAACGATATTGGCGTAGTCAGTAACGATAAGAGCAGTAGCAGCAATAAAACCAAACCAGTATCAAGTCAAGAACTTGAAGATCTCACAGATGACATAAAGCAGAGCTTTATTAGTGATTATAAGACTTGCTATAGTGAATAACTGATAATAACAATAACAATAAATGAAAAAGGATGTAATCGGTTTCGAAGTTTTAAGAGATAAGGAGGACAATAATTATTATTATCTATCAAGTAACTGCTATAACCTTACCAATCAAACAAAACTCATTTTTATTTTTTCTATAAATGGCATATCTTATTTTCAATCACATCGATAACATTAGAATTCAAATCAAACGAGAGCAAAAGATAGTAAAATTTGCTTTCATCTTCCTTACCAAAAAAGCATTATTGGAGTAGTTGCACGGATAAGCTTTTCATATTTACCTATTGAATATTCCAGCCTACCTATTTTTGATTCAAAATCTTCCCGTGTAGCAGCACGAAGAACAGCTTGTATAGCATAATGTGAGGTTTCTTGTTTATCCATTAATAGAGTCAAGCCATTTCTCTATGCTGTTGCAACTATACTGCCGAGGTTGTTAGCTATACCTATAAATCTAATAGAATTATCTAATTGTAGTATTTCCTTGCATAGGCCATTTAGGTTCTCTTCAGTTGACGATGGCATACCGATATAATATAATAATTCTGTTTCTTCTTATAATAATGATAATGAGAAACAACTTTTCTCAATTTCAAACCTATCAATATTTCTTAACTAATATTAATATAAAATACTAACACAATGGATATGTAGTATCATATAGAACTAACATTCTACTATTTTGCCTAAAGACTTTCACACAGTCCTTATAATACTGTCAAGACATTAAAAATCATTGAGCTCTGCTATAAGTATTAGTAGTAGTAATAGCCTGCCGCAACAAGAACAACAACAACAATTTTGTTATCATCAATGTACAAAATGTGGTATTATCTACAAATGCGAAAAAAATAGCTGTAAAATGCCATTTTTGTATGATGTGTGCCATATGTGTCAAAAAAGGCGTTTTTATTTTAATCCTTGGTTCTATCTATAAAAACAATTTGCTTGTAACATCTAGTTTTTTGTACAAATACTTCTTATCCTCTTCCTCTTCATTACCGTTTTTGACGTATGTAATGTAATATAGTCTCTTATTTTGTCCTCTATCTTAGGCTTATCCTGCTGTTGCATGACCGTCAGCATGTCATCATATCTGCTACTTTCTCCTTCTTTGAGGCCACAGAACTGCATAAACAAAGAGAAAGCATACTTTACATTCTCTTCGTTGCTTCGGAGTCGATAGAATGATAACGTTCTTGTAGGCTTCTGATGATTCCTCTTCTACTAAAGAAGGAGAGAGACTATCCATATGCTATATTAGACCTCCACCAAAACTATCTATTAAAGATGGTATGGCCCGCCTTAAATTAATATTTAATATAGTCAGTGAAGTAATGGAGATTTGTAAATGACGAACACTGGTATTATAAGTACCAATTTTGGCGATATCACATTTGAATTTTATCCAGAAGATGCACCAAATACAGTTGAGAATTTCAAAGAATTATCAAAGAGAGGCTTTTATGATGGATTGATATTCCATAGAATTGTGCCGGGATTTGTAATACAAGGAGGAGATCCTAACACAAAAGATAATACTAACAGAAGCAAATGGGGAACTGGCGGCCCCGGCTGGAATATAAAAGCAGAATTTAACAAAAAGAAGCATTCTCGTGGAGTGTTATCCATGGCAAGATCACAAGCTCCAGATAGCGCCGGCTCACAATTCTTTATAGTGCTAAAAGACTCAAGCTTCTTAGATGGGCAATATACAGTATTTGGAAGGGTAACACATGGAATGGATATTGTTGATAGAATCGCATCATTAAAAACTGATTCTGCTGATGCACCTATAGATATTGATGAATCAAAGATAATCAAGGTTATTGTTAGCGAGTAGAGTAGACAAAGCGTACAATCGATGGCACTTAATTTATCATAAAAAACAGCTCGAACTAGCTTTGACATACTGCATCGTTAAGGGTATTCAGAATCACAGTTTTAGAATGTGAAATAATTAGATGATGGCTGTAGATCTTTCTGACAATCACCTTAGATTTTTTCATTTCATTACTTATTTCCAGATATTGTTATATGTATTATTGAATTGAGTCAAGATGCTATTTACCTACTTGATTGACCTTATTGCACACAACTAGAGTTTTATGTAGCTCAGGTCAACATATGTCAGATCATTTGCTTAATATAGTCTTATAGTGATTTTACAGAGTCTGATCTTTGATAAATCATTATATCAGTTGTGAAGTTCTGTGATGTCTGTTATTTATAAAAATGATACAGTGAAAGTTAAATGAACATAACAAAGACTAAGAGAAAAAAGAGGAGAAAAGAGGAGGAGAAAAAGAGAGAAAACATACAGCATATATTATTGTCAAATGAAGGAAGGGAGGTTGAGGAGGGACAAAAATTTCAATATTAAACCTGATATAGTTATTCCAGTATTTTTGTTGACTTATACAAAAAAGACTCTAAAAATTTTCTTCCTGCATGGGCTTAGTTGCGTAAAATTTTGTTACTAAGTTTGCGTGTTGTTTCGAGAGAACTTCTCTTTAGGCACAGTGATATAATCAGCACTAACAGTGTTAATTTCACTTTGCATGAGAATATATATAAATATTTATTTATATCTCTAAATTTGGATATCGAACTATGAAAGATGGGCTGGTTAATAGTGTGCAAGTGTAAGAAAAATGAATGTCAATATAATAAAGCGTTTGGACTGACCAATCTAATACTAAAAGTCATTTTGGAGATAAGCCAATTTACGGGATAATCACTCAGGGTCTTCAGGTAAAAGAGATAGTGGTTTTGCCATATATTATATTTGAAATAGAGATAAAGAAAAATCTGTAAAAAACCAACCTGTTTTGAAGAAAAAGATGATGCATATTTAACAGAAAAATTCAGTTGCTTATAACAATAACACTTCTTTCTTTGTGTAGACTAGTAGTATTCATTACCATATTTTTTTATTTTTAACATATATTGAATAAAGACCCCATATGCTTAAACACTACAATCCAAAATACAATTCTTAATTCTCTTCTTAGGTATAGAAGATCATTGAAGAAAGCAAACTAGATGGCAACGACAAGCAGGTCAAAGTTATTAGACTTAATCTATTATGC
Organism: Nitrososphaeraceae archaeon; assembly: GCA_045808425.1. GTDB lineage: Archaea > Thermoproteota > Nitrososphaeria > Nitrososphaerales > Nitrososphaeraceae > JAFAQB01. Next base: position 13,077 of record JBJMFM010000162.1, read on the forward strand.
AAAAGAAATCTGTATTTTTCAGTGTTTAATGCAACTTTAATAAGTAGATTTATAGACACTTATCTGTCGCATAATGGAACAAACAGTCGAACATGTTAGGGTAAACCTAAACAAAGAACTTTGGAGAATAGATCATGCTGCTGGTATTGCAAAACACTTGGGTGGAAATATAACAATTAATAATGATAATTCTGCTGAGAATCATGGTGGTAATAATTCAAATAATAAAATCCGTAATCTAGAAGGTGTAGTAGGATACAACGGAGATATAACACAATATCTTCAAGAGAAAGGATACATATGGGAACAGCTAGATGAAGATTCAATAAAATTTAGACGTGATAACGAACTTAAGAATAAATAGTTTTTGAGTATATTCTATTATAGCTGCTGTGTATTTAGAATACTTTTAGCCTAAAGTAAAAAATTCGTTGTTGTAATCTCATTACTTAGAGATACCACTTTTAGTAAGGGAGGTCTCATAAGTTTATTCTCATTGTCTATCCTCATTTTTTGAACTAAAGGCAGATTGGCTGGTTTATAATAATAATATTATGCTACTACTATACCTACTACTGACGCTCCAATGCGTCTCGATCCCATTTTGCACATGTTGCTGCAGCTTCATATGTACTCTGTAGGAAAGCCAATAAAACCTCATCAGGAGAATTTGCGTTACGTACTACATCATAAGGCAGCAGAAACTCCCTCATCTCCGTATGATAGAAGGCCTCTTTTGGTTGGATGGAATACTCTTTGAAGCCTGGGGGTTCCGGATAGGAATAAGCGTAGAAGACGGGTTCATTGATTGGCCCACCCCCTGGCCAGAAACCACAGCTGCTTACTTCATGTGAATAAGCTTCTGCCATCACAAAGTGGGCACAGTATGGTGCACCTGGATGTGAAGGTGCTTTGCGTCCTGAAAATCGGGTCACAGCCAGATCAAAAGCCCCCCAGAAAAAATGTACTGGGCTTACTTTGCCAATAAAACTGGAGCGAAACTTTGAAAACACACGATTAGCCTGAGACAGAATTCTCCAGAATCGCTGTGCATAGTCAGGATCATAAGATTTATGTTTAGTGTCTTGCTCAAATGGGGTTCGGTCAGGAACCTCCACAGGTGTAGTCCAAATGGTTACAGGCATTCCAAGTGATTTTAGAGCTGCCATAGTATCATGATAAAACTCTGCTACTGAACACGGCCTTAGTGCAATTGACTTGGTGAGATTGTCTGCAGTTACAATGAGCAGAAGATGGGAAATGAAATCAAAGTCTATCTGTAAGGGTCGAGCATCATCATAATACATCGACGATGTTGTAAGTCCCCGCGGTGTAATATACAATGTAGAATTCCACCAGTGATTTACAGGTGAAGTAAACGCAAGCCTTATCTTTCCTAGAATTTGAGTCCATCTGTGGAGCGTATCATATGTATCTTTCCACTCTGCCAATGGTAATACTGGCCATTGATTTGTTGTTGTAGTATTAGTCATTGACTTCCTCTTCCATTAGGCCGCCACGGATTTTTTGGCATCATGTGTATCATATTTGAATATATGTAATATGTCCAGGTATCTAAGATTTTATAATAATCAACCTCCCCAGATACCGATTCTTGTACTCAAGGAAAATGGTATTGATTTTCTATGCTATACCTTAACCATTATTTTTGATGAATCATGTCAAGCAAGATCATCTTATTTATCGATGGGATAAATCTGCAAAAGTCGTTAAATATTATATTAGTATCGGTTATTCGATACTATAGGGTCCTGACTTTGGCATCGGAGGAATCTTCCTTGACGACTTTTTCTCCTATTCAGAGCCATATTGCCAGTAACATCATATATGAGTAAACATTTCCGGCGGTTAAAATTAGTTCTTACTAAATACACCAAAATAAGGAGAAGATGATAATATGGGTCTATGTTTGATATCCCCAACCCAAAAAATGATGTTTTAGAATTTGTTATGGACATTGTAGTTGGACACAATAATCTTTAAGGTTTTTATTAATCTTCTAATTGTAACATTTTTTAATTCGCGATCCGGCTATATTACATTATATAATGAAGTACAAGCAAAGAGAACGAATAATCATTTTTTCTGGAGTTAGTGTGCTTGCTATAATAATTGCATTTGGGGTATCTTTACAATTAGAACACTCAAAAGTACAGGCTTTTACAGAAGCCTATGCAAAGCTTCTTGATGATTCACGAATATTGACACATAATTATCAAAATGAAGTAGGCAAGTGGAAGTTAAAGCAATATAACAATGGTACCATAATCTCTATTACTGATGAATACCTACCCAAGTTCGAATCGTTAGTTGATAGAGCAAAATCATTACCAGCTTCAGAAAAATACAGTAAAGCTCGTGAATTTACTATTCATTCATTACAATCAGAAATAGAAAGCTATAAACATTTTCGGAACTTGCTGGCTACTGGCAATAACGTAGAAGATACCAAATCAACTCAGCTTTTATCTGATGCGCTAAAATATGAAACTCAAGCCTTTGCTGCTTTTAAAGCGGCTGGTAGTTAATTCATTTGTATTATTACTTGAAACTCTTCCGCTTTTAGTTATATATTATAAGAATATGCTTAAGTTAACTGAGCCTTAGAAATAGAGTGGTACAAAAAATAGAGAACACAAAGATCCTAGTATATAGCGAAAATCTTACAGCTGCTAAGCTTAGAGATTTGTATAAACTCTTTGTTAAGTCCGAAATAAGTACTAACTCTTACATTGTATGATAATAGTGAAATATTTATTGCAATAAAGCTGATCTGATAATGAGAAAAATATTCAAGTCGATTTTATTCTATCGTAGCATAAGACTGGATAGATAGAACACAAAAGTTAGTCTTATGTACCGTTACTTTTATTTCTATTCGTATACTTAAATATCGATTCTTTTCTAACTTTGTTGTTGCAAATATTTTGGATTGTTATTATTGTCGGTATTGTTATTGCAATACCTTCTATTGCTACGACTGTGATGTTAAATGGAAGAGAAAATGCATTGGCTCAACAACAACAACAACAAGAACAACAGCAGAGACAGCAACAATATCAACAGTTTGCTTTCCAAAAAACATCATCATATATAGATAGAAATAATATTATGCATGTTTATGGACTTATAAAAAATATATCCAACAAGGCAACTAAAAATGTAGTAGTAAAAGCATCTTTTTATGATTCAAATAGCAAGATGATAAATGAATTTCAGAGATCAGTGGATTTGAGAACTATCAACCCGGGAGAAACATCGCCTTTTGAAATATTGTATATTGATACTAAAACTGTTAATGCTGTAAAAAATTACACACTATCTGCAGCAGGTGAGGATACTCAAATCAAAACAAGAGCTTTGCGAATTGTTTCTAACAGTTCCAAGTTAGATACAATACTAGGAATCTATTATATTAAAGGCAGAGTTGTAAATGAGGGATCAGAAGACACCACAAATTCAATGATTATCGCTCCATTATATGATAAAAATGGAAATGTAATTGTTGTTGGAAGGGCTCAAACAGAGCCAGTAAACATTTCGTCCCATTCTGAAGCCGCTTTTGTTTTGCCTGTGACAGCGGTGCCGCAAGTATTCAAAGTGAAGACATATTCGCTTCTTGCAGATTCTGACCAGTATGTTACCATCCCTGAGTTTCCTTTGCCTTCTTCTTTGTCGTCCTTCACAACTACTGCGCCAGTGCTCTTATTATTTTTCATGTTGTCTGCTGTAGTTTTACTAACTAAACTAAAGAATAAATAATAATAATAAATTACTCTCTACTGCTATCATTGTTTATTATTTTACACCATTATCTTAACGTTGAAGATATTTTAAATCGGGTATGTTAAAGTTTGAAGGTAAATAGATCGAGAAACATGGTGTGCATCCGAGCAGATCTCGTAATATTATTAGATACTATATACAAAATAAACAACTAATGCAATGGTAGTCTATATTGGTCCTTCGCCTTCACGCAGTGAAAGCCGATCATTAAAGTTAAGAGTTCTGTGAGCTCTTACTCCTGCAGTTTGATCCATGTTCTCGGAGAATATTGCAGTCCAAGATGATACTCTATCAAAGTCCCAAGTATAATATTTTTTATGTTTTCATTTTTTTGTGTACTATCAATATACTCTTCTACATTCTCCTTGATAATTTCTTGAAGAATGTGAATCAATCCCAATCGAACACCTTTCTTATGGAACTCCGTTGATAAAATAGAGCTTAACAAATCAGCAAATAGGAACGCATACTCGTCAGACTCTGGGTCCTTAACTCTTATCCCTAACAAATCTTTGACATCATTCTCAAAAATTTTGTTAAGCGCCTTAGAGGTGGACACATACTTGAAAAAGTATGTCAAATATGCCATGGATTGAAAAATGTAGTTGTTAAGAAGGTCAACCTTTTTTGTGTCAAGGTATCTTTTGTGCTCCCTGTGCTTGTACTCTTTATACTCTTGTTCTTCAGTAGTTATGTTTTCATTGGTCGGGACAACGCGATTGTTTTCCAGTGTTATCTTTGATTGTAACGTCATAGTCAATATGAGGTTGTACTGTGTCAGTTCCTTTAGTCATAAATTGTACTTTTAGCGAGGTTTGACCACTATGTCCAACCGGTTCGGGCGAAGGCTGTAAGATAACATCTATGGCGCCACCACTTGTTTTCTTTTTCATACTATCACTTCCCCCAGTATTATGTGAAGGGGAGGAGGAGGTAGGAGGAGAAGTCTGACCATAAGCAAGCAATGGCAATCTTACAATACTAAAAATACCTGCAGTCAAGACTAACATTAATATAAGATTCTTAATTGAGTTAGCAATATTCAATTCATTAACCCATCTCCTGTAAAATTTTACTTGGTCCAGCTGTCTCTGGTTCAGTAACCTGCAGCTCATTTAATATCCTGACTACTCCGCAAGTTCTCCAAACTTTTTGCCCTATTAATCGCCGTTCTCTATATGTTTTAACATGGCCAGTTAGAATAACTGTACCATTATCTACGGAAATAGTAATAGAATCCAAGTTCAAGCCATTATTTGCTCTTAGTCGTTCTAATATACTACTTTTTAGCTCACTATCACTTTTCCGTCCAGGCATCTGATACGATTCATAAGGGTCGTTGCCCCAATAATATCCTGCGTAATAGTCTTGTGCTATCTCCTTTCTAGGCTCTTGCCTTTCATCACACTCTAGCATTGATAAATATATAGAGAGACGATTAGATAAACCTAATGA
>JBJMFM010000163.1:0-9750 GCA_045808425.1 Nitrososphaeraceae archaeon
GACTGCTGTTGTTGTAGGAAGCTTATTATTTTCTCCTTGTCTGCTGGAAATTCTAAATCCCTTAGCACACGAGCTATAGCTGCAGTATATGGAAAATCATTGACTGTTTTACTTCTTGTTTCTCCTATTACCTTATCTTGCCTTCGAATAGCTCTTAATGTCTGATCTTCATTATATTCTGTTGGTATTTGTTGCTTCTTCTCTAGTTTAGAGGTATTCTCTCGTTTTTTATTCTGTGAGGACGACATATTCTTAATTTACCTACAATATTATTTATGACAATATCCTTTTTTACAGTTAATATTACACTTCATATTTTCTGAAGGTGTAAGCAGATACATAGCTGAGTGGAGCAAAAAAGCTGCAGAATGCAAAGGAGATATAGAATGCCTAAACGAATGTACAAAACAATTAAGAGGATGCCTTGACTCCATATTCCCATATTCGAAGAGCATTGAACTTGAAACTGACAAGGTTAATTATATTCCATGGCAATTCATAATGAATTATTCGTGAGGCTATGTATTGTAAATTCAATCCCTCTGAGATACCATCGGTTGCAATCATAACTGCATGTTTTGCTTGTTCAAATTCTTTAAACCTCTCTTTTCTCTGTGTTTCATTAAGTTCTCCAAAAAGTGTGACTACCTTTATTCCCCTAAAGTTTGTTGTTGTTGTGCAAGTAAATCTAAAGCGTAAATTCCTTGGATTTTCAATTATTCCATAACGAGATAAGATATCAGCAATCTTTCCAAATGCAGCATCATAGTCTCTTTTAAATGAAGGTATTTCAAAACCCTGATACAATATTGAAGTTATTGCATCTAGATCTTCACATATGGTAATCAAGTGGTATATATTCTGTAATCCACGTCAGGATTAACCTTGTTATTCAATGAGCCAAATATCTGCATGATGGTAGAGCTTAATTATTGATTCTTCTCACTATATAATAGTGCATAATACTATGGGAGCGGTATTTAGATCAAAGGACTTGCCAGCTGGTTGGAGGAAAAGGGCGCGAGAGTCTATAAAGGATCTTTCTCCTGATACTAAAGATAGTGTCCTAAAGATAATCGATTCTTGGGAAGGTACAAAATCAGAAGGAAAACTAAAGGAAATCTTGGGTCATGACAAGGCTGAAAGCTTGATGAAAAAGATTACTAGAACAACAAAGAGCAAAAGTACATTAACTTATGACCAGCAGAATCAAGTAAAGGATATGTTCAGAGATTCTCTGACCTTTGACTAAACTTCAATAATGTAGAAGTCCTATTTTGTTATTACTGTGCCCAGTTGTGCTATGTTATTATTTTGTGAATTTAGACTATCAGAGCTAAACCTTCTTCTATAATTTTGAATCTTCTGCTACTGCCGCAGTGATTAACTAACCTCTTCTTTTCTTCCCTTTGTTGACAACAGCCTTATAATCTCTGACTTGTGGGCATCGGGTTCTTTGTATTTGCAATGGTGCTCAACAGTTTCTAGGTTGACATTTTGTACTCCTGGATGAAGTTTGCAATAGTAGAGATTGTTATGTTTCTTATCTATAACTGGATAGCAGGGGCTTTGCTCTAAGCTATGTGGTGGTAGAGACTGATAGGGCAAGGAAGGATCGTCATTAAAGAATTCTTCTACTGAAATTATAGGTTCGAGCTTTGTAATTGTGTCAACATGAAAAATATCTAAATTATCCATTTTGTCTTCATTGGATAATCTCTTAAGTTCTTCATCACCAAATCTCCTAAGATAACTCATATTACCAAAGATTTTGCTATAATAATTGCAAAATACAGGCTTAGAAAAATATCCATTAAAGTCAACGGTGTTTTCATAGTTGCATCTACATCTTGAAATTCACACTTGATGTGTTTATCAAATACTGCTCCTAAACTATAGCGTTTTTTATATTTATTCTTTTTAGTTTTATTATTACTTTTCTTCTTCTGTTTGTTAGTAGTATGCTTTCTATTTACCACAATTGTTGTTCTCATAACATAATATATTTAATTGAATATCATAAGAATATCTGATCTTTAAGAGGTTCTAGAAGGTTCAGGAAGCTTGATTTATTGTTATTCCTCCGGTTTTCTTGTTTTTCCCCTAGGTGATCTTCATCTTCATCATATGAGGTTCTTTTTATTGCTGTGTTTGTCTTCTTCTTCTTCTGAAGAGACTTCAACATTGTTTATACAATGCAATAGTATTCTATTGTCTATTGTACCTTTCAATTATGGCATCAATCTTTTTATCCAATATAACATCTTTTTTGCTGGTTTTAGAAGACTTGGTTTATTGTTTTAGTTGGCGTTTCTACTGTCTCCTATTCCTGCTCTTCTTCTAGCTGATCTTCATCTTCGTTATAGTCTGTCTCATTCGATTCATTTTCATCTCCGCCACTAGAAGGGGTGTTTATTCTCTCTGGATTTCTGAGATACAGATGTAATCACACCATTTACTACAGTAGCATTGGTAAGTAGATCAAGTTTCATAGGTATTGGTATAGGGTATATAAAGTTAAAAGTTGCTATTTTCTAAGTAGTTTAAACGCATGATCGCCAGTGCCTGTTCTAAAGTAGTGCGTTATCCATAAAAGTGCAAGCGGTTCAAGAAGTCTAGCAGCCTCTATTCCTCCAATATCTATTGTTTCCCAACCAAATTTTGTGAGAATATTATCTATTACATCTTTCTTGGCTTCGTCATCATTTCCACATATAAACATGGTAGGTGGTCCACCAGGAAAATTTGGATGTACCATATGAGGATTTCCAACGATATTGAATGCTTTTACAACTTTGGAATTAGGCAGCATGCGTTGAACAGTCTCGCCAGCTGAGTCTGTGTAACCTATAGCTAGTATTGGTGGCATTCCTTCAGGAAAGTCCAAGGGATTAGTAACATCAATAACAACTTTTCCAGCAAAATTCTGAGGATCAACCATTCTAATAGCGTCAGCAGTTCCAGCCCACGAAGTTGCAAGGACATTTAGTTCGCCAAACGATGCTGCTTCCGCAAATGTTCCTGATGATGCTCTTCCTTCCTTGTCATGTTTTTCCACCCATTCAATTACTTTCTTTTGATTTGGGTCACGTGATCCGATCTTGACTGTATGTCCAAGTTCGATAAAACCGTCAGCCAGTCTCTGTCCCACATCTCCAGATCCTATTATGCCAATTTTCATACTATCTGTTCTTCTTGTATGTGAGTCACTATTATGTTTTAGAATATCTTGTTTGTTATTTCTGTATCATTTTCACTTTCTTGAGCAGTTTCATCATCATTTATTTCATCTCTAAAGTTCTCTTCTACAAACCTAATATCGTCATCTACTACTGAGGCGTTAGTAAGTAATTCCAGCTTCATTGAATAGCATTCCTTTGCAAGTGATAATGCCTGTATCTTTTCTCTTTTATCTTCTGTTTGCTGTGATGTATTCCATGCTTCTTTTGTGATAGCAGTAAGTCCTACAAGACATTTCTCGTATTCTTCTGGTAGTCTTTCGTCAATGTAATTTTTTGATATTGGTTTTAGATTGACCTCTCAAATATGATATGTCTCTATTTATTGTAGCTAATCCAACTTGCAATATCTGAGATATCTCTCTTTGACTGTATCCTTTGCTGCAAAGCTCTTGTACTTTATCTCTTCTCCATTGTACTTGATTTTGCTGCTGTTCCATACCTGAGGTCAAATGTTCCATTTCCTATGCATGATTTTACAAAGGTGTTCCATTTTCAAGCTCAGGATATGTAACAACTCCATGTTCAATTATATGCTACATAGAAAAGCTTTAAGCGTTTCGAGTCAATAAACAAAGCACTCCATAGCAGATTTCAAGCAAACCCGCACATACGGGGTTAAAAAAGGGAGGTTTAAAGTTTGAAATGAACCCCGATAAAGAAGATGCATTATTTGTGTTTGAATCATCACTCTCTCTGTTAAGGTACTTTATAGAAAAGCTTAAGAAATTGAATTAATTTAGTCTTGCTTCAAAAACTTGATTTAAGATTTTATAGTAGGGCAAAATTGTTATTGCAAAGATAAAATATTAATCGAATTTACTGTTGTCTAACGCATGACTGCGGCAGTGGAAAATACCTCCGTATGCGCAGTTACATACTCTAGAACGCTCATACTTGGTTTTCCGGTTAACTTCTGCACGTCCGACGTCAACCGATCGTAGCGATTTTCCGCGATGAGCTTAGCCATAGTGGAAACGTGGTGAAAAACGTATTGAGGTAAATTGAGTGGCAATAATTCTTCCTTCAGCCACTTGTCGTATGGCGTGTCCACATATTTCACTGGGCGATTTAGTGCAATCGCGTATTCTTTTACGATCTCATTCATGTCTTCTGATCGAGGACCAGTCAGTTCATAGACATTCCCTCGGTGACCGGTGGGATCTTCCAAAATTGTGGAAACGACTCTTGCCACATCGCTAGCGGAAATTGGTGAAGTTCGCGCCGAGCCAAATGGCAATCTAATTGTCCCATCTTTGGCGATTGATGAGGCCGCCATGCTAGAGAAGAAAGGTTCCAGGAAGATCGTCGACCTCACATGTGCTACAGGCACTCCAGACCAGTTAAGGACTTGCTCGCCGAGCCAATGTTGTTGCTGCTGAGGTGATTCGGTCATTTCAGTTAGACTCATCTGCGAAACTGTCATTTGCGAGATGTTCACGAGAATCTCGAAGTCGGGGATTTCTTTTGCTGCGGCTGCTGCAATAGCCGTAGCTTGAAGATATGGTGACGAGATACTCATGCCAAAATACATCCGCTTGCAACCGCGCAATGCTCTTACTACGTCAGCACCATTTGTGAGGTCGGCGACGACAAGTTCGGCTCCCATTTCGCTCAACACTTGAGATCGTTCGTCGAGGCGGTGTACAAGCGCTCTGACTTGAAGATCGCGCTCTCGAAGAAGTTTGACGACACCTCGCCCTACGGAACCAACATTTCCGGCGGCTCCAGTAACAAGGATGGGTGTGTTGTTTGACATGGCTATTCCTGTAATGTAATTAGATATAAATATGAAAGCCACATATAGAGACGTTTGTTATCACAAGACTGGTCAGAGTGTTTTATATTATAATGGTATACCATTAACAATAACCAAGGATTACGTAAGAATTGGTCTTATGACGTTATCTAACGTAGCTCTGAGTAATGCGCCTGTTGCAATAAATCAACAGATATAGCTTCTTATAACTTATTGACATCGATGTGGCAACCCTGTATCTTTGTCTAAGGGAATCCATTTGCCGCTTTGACTCTTGCTGTGATTTACATCAAAATAGATTTCCCGTATATTATTATGTCTATAACAACAGCACACTTTGTAGTTTCATATTCTTCGAACTGTAGATGGTTTGTTTCTTTGATAAGCGTTTATGCCGCTCATGACAATTACGACACTCATATAGGTTTTTGAGCTTATCGAGTACAAACCATCGAGCATATTCTCGTTTATCAACAAACGTTTTATTTGAATAACACTTACAACATTTTCTAGCCTTTGGGATTAATCTACCCGCTCTTTCAAGATCAAATCTGTTATGACACTTACTACATAGATATTTCCAGTTGCCAAAGTCTCTGGTATAAGTATATGTAACACATGCTAAATGTTCATACGGCACTCCTCAGGTATGATGTATCTCTATTTACTGTAGCTAATCCAACTTGCAATATTTGAGATACCTCTCTTTGGCCATATCCTTTGCTGCAAAGCTCTTGCACTTTGTCCCTTCTCCAGTGTATCTGCTGCTCTTGATGTTCTTGATTCTGCTGTTCCATACTTGAGCTCAAATGTTCCATTTCCCATGAGTGTCTTCAAAAAGGCGTTCCATTTTCACGATAAATACAAATCGCCACCCATCCCAATTCTTATAATACACTAGAGCTAGCTTTATACATTTTGTAGTCCAAAAACGATATGTATGCATTAAATGATTTTGTATTTGGAAAAGTAACAACAGTCAGATAAGCTTTAGAAAAGACATTTGATGGATCGATGTGCAAGTGACCCCCGATTGATTTGTCAAAGATAGGCAACAACACAGTAACGTATGATGAATAAATAATAAATTTCATGCAAAAATTTAGCTCTGCGAATGAGTTATTTTTATATATACCGCCGTTTTCTTATTCTTAATTTATGCCAAGAAAAGAGACATCTCTGAATGTTCTAACTATAGTAATCATCCTTGCTGCAACTATAGTAATATTAACAGAATTTGGAAACTTTCGTATTGCTCAAGGCCAAGGAAATCTAACAATAGGAAACCTGACGTTAACACCAGAACAAAAAGATGCAATATGTAATCCTAATAATCCATTATCAAAACTCAATCCTGTTAATACAACTGAATCACATATATGTGGTCTTCCAGTAACAGTAAAACCATCAAATATGACAACAGCAAATACAACAACAGGAGCAGAAGCACCATCAGTGGTTCCTACGCCATCACCAGAAGATACAACACCACCAGAAGGATAGCACCATCAGTGGTTCCTACGCCGTTTCTACCGTAGAGTTATTTAATATATTTTTCCTCAACAAAATACTCTAGACTCATTCCAATCTTTGCAGATAGTCACTCGGCGGCCGCCTTCTTCATTACGGTAAGGTGTACTAACTCAGTAGTTATTGCAGTTACTTGATGTTTTCTTGTTTATGTTCTTCAATATTCTATATCCAAAACCGTTTGTCCTGCAGTGTTTCAAATAGCCTGGATTGCTGCCGTGCTGCATTTAAACTAACTCTCTTTCTTAGGTCTTTGAATGTCACTATGACTAGTAATACTGAGTTAGCTTTAGATTTTACTTTGTTGTTTCCTTAAATAGCTGGTTTATATCATGATGCGTATTGAAAATAACAATAGTAATAGCGACAATCCTTTCTCTTTGTGCTATATCTTTCTTAGTTTATGGTAGTAGTGCTGCAAGCCTTATAGTTTATGCTCAGTCATACTTGCAGACAATAAAACACAGAAATTTAGTTATAGATTTAGGTAATGGAGTAAAGACTAATGCTCAGCTAACTCTTCCTGCTGTTGGAAATGGTCCGTTTCCTGGTGTTCTTCTTATACATGGTACTGGACCGATTGATATGAACGAAACATTGGGCCATATTCGTATTGACAACCAAACAGGGCAAAAGATAGACCCACCAACACAACCATTTTTCCAAATAGCTCAATATCTATCTGAGAGAGGATTTGCAGTATTACGGTATGACAAAAGAGGTGTAGGTGCCAATTTTACTATTCTAGATAGCAATGTATGGGGAAATGCAACAATAAATGATCTAATACACGATGCAGACAAAGCTTTAGCAGTCTTAGTACAGCAGCCAGAAGTCAACCCAAATAATATAACAATACTTGGTCATAGCGAAGGAACAATGATTGCTCCAATAGTTGCAATTGATAATCCAACAAAGGAAAGGAAACTCTGAAATGTAGCTAAGTGTTCTTATCTGATTTGACCTATGATGAATGGAGGGATTAACTTCTATGTTCATAGCAAGAACGTAATTAGATATTGTTTGTACATTCTGACTTGACTGTTTCTTTAATAAACTAATAACATGATCTTGAAGACCGGCAGTTACTGATTCAGTCTTATCTTTTAATGGTATTGAGTGCAAGACCTGCAGAAACTGCTCTCCTTCTTCAACTCTTTCTGTTTGTGTGATGGATTGGTTGTTGTAAAAAGGTGTTGAAGGTGAAGTTGATGAGTAAACCATACTATATATCTGATAACACTTATGAATTACACATAAACATTCTCATTATGAGTGTTTACTAATACATAATCTGTTACTACAACAGATTAACTGACTAAAAAGCCGTCAACCCACGATAACTATTAGTATGCTCCAAGATCAAACAACACCATAGTACATTAGTAAGCAATTGTAGATTCAAAAAACAATAGTCAACAGTATAATTATTTTTTATTTAGTATATATTAGTATGTTAGGTGTTCCAGTATAGATTATATGGGATTTAATTGTTATAATAATTAGAGAAGTAATTCTCAGTAATGCAAACACCACCATCAGCAATATGTCCTGTATGTAAAAGCGATCTTATGTTAGTAACAGATCCAGAGTCATGTGAGAATATTTGCAAGAAATGCGGCATGATAGTTTCATACAACGTTCAAGATATTAACAGGCCAGAATGGCGCAATACTTTCCATACAGTTGAAATAAATAATAGACATAGCAGAACAGGAACTCCTACCTCTTTAGCTCGTTATGATATGGGACTTTCCACTGTCATTGGAAGAACCGATAGAGATGCGAGTGGAAAAAAGATAGATGTAATTATGCATACTACAATGCAAAGGTTAAGAAAATGGGATTCAAGAGCACATATTCGTACTTCTTCTGACATAAGTTTCATCCAGGCTTTCAATGACCTTGATATACTAAAAGATAAACTTGCATTACCAGATGTAGTAGTAGAAAAGAGTGCATATATCTATAGAAAGGCTAAGAGTAATGGATTAACACGTGGCAGAACAATATCTGGACTTGTTGCTGCTTCAATATATGCTGCTTGTAGAGAAATGGGTACTCCTAGAACATTAAAAGATATTGCCGCAGCCGCTAATATCAATCGCAAATATTTGGCAAAAGCATATAGATTATTGCTTATCGAACTTGACATTAAAGTTCCATTAGTCGATGAAATAAAGTGTATTGCAAAAGTGGCAAACAAAGCCAACCTGAGTGAAAAAACGAAACGTCAAGCGATAAGGATAATGGATGAAGTTACAGAAAATGAGATATCTGCTGGAAAAAATCCAATGGGATTTGCAGCTACTATTCTTTACTTATCATGCCTTAGGACTGGTGAAAATAAGACTAAAACTGATATTGCAAAAGCAGCAGGAGTAACAGAGGTAACTCTCAGGAATAGATTCAAAGAACTGAAAAGCAAGCTAGAATTATCAAATTAGAAGATGTGATACAAAGAAAAAATCTTTTATAATTAAATTCTCTTATGAAATACAAACAAAAAGTATCATAGATGATCCTCACCTTAATCTATAAAGCTGGAATAAACACTAAAAGGTTAATTATTAGAATTCAATAAATCCTTTACTTCATCTCTAATATAGCATCAACGTTTGAGGATGTACTGACTTTTAGTGAAATGATATCAGTCGTGGCACATTATCCTTGGACATATCTAGAGATAGCTCAACAATTGTCCAAAACTCCTATTCAGAATGAGGTTTATAACAATTGAGTGCAGTTCTATTCTTCAAATGAATCACATAAAACAGTAGATGAAATAAAGCAGATTTTAAATAAGTCAAAACGAAAATGAAAAACCTAAAGACATAATGAAAAAACTATTTTGCTATTGCATGCAAATACGAATATCTTTTCTAGGAAATTGCTTATAATTTACATGGATAGCAGTATAAGGTTTGGATCCATACTTTCTGTCCCATCGATTTCTCGTACTATCACATATTTTAGTGGATTTCGATATCTCTTGGATATTTCATGGTATTCATTTACTTCTCCCTTCGTGTTCTTCATCCCATTCTTTTTCAAAACGTGGATTGAATCTTTATTTTCTGGAAAGACATAAGCTATAATTTCTTTCAGTCCGAATTCAGAAGAAAATGCATAATCAATTATCAGCCCTACGCATTCAGTGGCTATGCCTCTACTCCAATATTGTTCTCCAATCCAGTAACCTAAATTTGCTTTTTTATCAAG
>JBJMFM010000164.1:0-4704 GCA_045808425.1 Nitrososphaeraceae archaeon
GAATATCCATGTTACATGAATTGGTCCAGCAGCCAGATCGTAGTTTTCTATTACTTCGTAACCTGCACTTTTTCCCATTTGGATAATAGGAGCTTTCATAGTATCTATCGTCTGGAGCCTTTCTTGCGATCTCAGTTCTCCAGCGTTAATGTCGTCACCTAATGATGATGTATATGAGGACGAAGTCGAGACAGCTGAGTCTTGTTGTCTTTGACTTTGACTCATAGTATAAGCTCCTATACATTATCATTTATTAGAATCGTATACTATTAATTTATCATATAAGATTGCTCCATAGAATACCATATGTAGCCTATTGTAGGCATATCATAGCATTGAACGGAGACATCACTTCAGGTAATAATGTATATGTTAGCTGGTGGGAGCGAAATCAAACATCACATGAACCAGTACTTATAGTAAGCAATGACAATGGTAAAAGTTTTGGTGAGATAATAAAACTATCAGCCAAGTAACAAGCCTACAGTTAAGAGCCAGAAATAGTTTTAAATCAATAAAGCAGCGTGTCATCTGAACCAACAATATTTTCAAGTATACGAGAACAAGCAACAGCAGCTATGTAAAGCTAGAGGCATCCAAAAGAATAAGCAAGTTATACTAGTACCACCAAAGGAAATTGGAACAAGAAGAAGGTTAACCAATTAATCAATAGACGCTCATTTTATCTTTAATCAGTCACTCACTATCAATTGAAAGGCTAATGTATTTTCAGTTTTATCAAATTCTATTCTCTTGTTTCATATTGTATGACGGGCCTGCTTTAAAACGCATTCATCATATCGATTTTGTTTTACTAGTCTTGACATCTCTACTGCACCACTTACAGTCTTATTAATATCTTGTCGCATATGTTCATTTTCTTTCATCTTATCAAGGTTATTCTCTGTATCTTCGGCATACCAGCCTCTTGTCCAACCTACAAATGGAAATTTGCCAAAAACAAAACCAAGCTGGGACCAAAATGTCATTAGTTCTCCAGCAACATGCTGCACATTATCTTGGCCACCTGTAATTATAAAAGCGGCAACTTTATCTCGAATAAGGTAACTCTCATGCGTAATACTTTGATTTTGTACACAATTCATTCTCTGAACCATTTGATAATAAAGTGAGCTAGCATTTCCCCAGCGAATAGGAGTAGCTATGATTACGACATCAGCCCACAGGATAACTTTTTGATAAATCTCTATCATCTGGTCATCTTTATCCATCTCTGAAATTGAGCATGGAAATATGCATGCACTAGCATTTTTCGAGTAGTATCCCTCACAATGTTTGAAATGCAAGTCCCTAAGCTTTATCATCTTAGTTTCAGCACCAAATACATTTTTTGCATAATCTAATGCATGAGTTAGGGCTTCTTCTGATGTACTTTTCCGCGGGGCAACTTTATCATTTGAGTTAGTAGTTGATATTCCTAATATTCTTGTATCGTTCCTTTTATCTTCCTTAGTGAGTTGAAGAAGGTTGCTATCTTTTTCCATGTGATTCAAGTACTCTCTTACCGAATTTTGCAAATCAGAATATCCTTTATGTGGCTGTGTTATTCTCCTGCCAATATTAGCTGGAATGGAGTTTATGTAAAGCTTGTCTTTAATTACCTTAGTTTCATAAGAGTTAACGCTGTCTCCTCCCTTATGTGGAGACTTACCATCAACGATAGAATATTTCCAACCATGCCAAGGACAAGTTACAACCTTCTTTTCCTTATCTAATATTCCCTTACTTAGTGGGCCTCCTTGATGTTGGCACTGATTTGATATACAGTAGTATTTGCCATCTACATTAAATACAGCGATTTGGATTTCTTTAGTCCCTTTGTCATTACTTACTGAAAATTGTCTTGATTTACCAGCAGGTAATTCCTTAATTGTACAAAGATAACGAAAAGTAGGAGATTTGTTATTCTTATTATTATCATTTTGATCATCATCGCCATCTTTATAGTCAATTATTCTCCTCACGTCCATTCCTACTTATTTATCTAGACTCCCAAATAGTTTTTTATTATAAATCTGCATTATCATAATCTATTTCAAACTTCACACTTTCTCATTTTGCTAGTTTAACCACCACTCACCTTCTACTAACGTCCATCCTATACAAATTGTAATTCATTATTTAATACCGTTGAAAGCCTACAGTACTAGCGCCATCCATCTTTCTATACATAGGGACACCTGCTGGTAAAGAGGCTATTATGAGCCAGCCCCGTGTTTGGCCGTTCCCCTTCACCACAATAGTAATCTTCGGTGAACGGAGCAGAAACCCGGATCACCATTTTGCAGGTGTCCATAATCGAATAGTCTTTAAACCTAAAAAGAATATCAATCAGTTTTTCTCATCCTGTTCTCATATCCTTCTTCAAAGATAATATTCACTTTCTAATTATGCTCTAGTGCTAATGTTATTGTTGCATCTACTACAAATTAGTTATCCAATCGAATATTGTATATTTCACATCTAAAATAAATGACTATCAGATAACACAAGGTTTTATTGTGAATATCAGTATGTCTCTATAACGTTCTAGAGTATACCAAAAATTAGGATAAAGACTCCGCAGGAGCAGGTAAATAAAATAGAGAAGTTACAATTGGATAAAGGAAAAAATGAATGTATTGTTGTTCTGTTAATTATCGGAGGCAAAACGAAGTATAAGTATGAGGTGATTTTAACAAGTAGGTCCAAAAAAGTGCAATCATTCTATTATAATATTTACAGGAATATTTCTTCTAATATATTAGGTAGGCCATATTGATAGATATGACTAGAGATTCCATTAAACAAAGAAAAGAAGGAGGAGGACAAAATAATAATAATTGGGATATTAAAACCTCTGGCAATAAAGAGCCTTCTTGGTATGCTAACATAGTACAACCAATAGAATTTACAAAACTAACACGAAATATTTCTGGAACAGACAACATCGTGATTGTAGGTGGTGGAATTGCAGGTATGACCACAGCCTATCTTCTTTCAAAAGCAGGAAAGAAAGTAATTTTAGTAGAAGACGGATACATTGGTAGTGGTGAAACTGGACGTACTACGGCACATATAACACATGCTTTAGATGACAGATATTATAATCTAGAGCAAATACATGGAATAGAGAGATCTCATATAGCTGCTGAAAGCCATACTGCAGCCATAAACCTTATTGAATCTATAGTAAATGAAGAGAAAATTGATTGTGATTTCGAAAAAGTAGACGGTTTTTTGTTTCTAGACCCAAGCGACAAGAAAGAATCACTAGATAAAGAACTTGAAGCGACACATCGTGCTGGCATAGAGGCTACTGAGCTCATTTCACGAGCACCACTAACTTATTTTGACACTGGACCATGTCTGCGTTTTCCAAATCAAGCTCAATTTCAACCTCTAAAATATCTTAGGGGTCTTTCTCAAGCTATAGTATATCAGTATGGAGGAGAAATTTTTACTGAAACTCATGCCCAAGATATAAGCTCAGATGGCATTAAAACATCCGATGGAAATACAATTAATGCAAGCAATATTGTAATAGCTACTAATGCCC
The DNA here is from genome assembly GCA_045808425.1 of Nitrososphaeraceae archaeon. Lineage (GTDB taxonomy): Archaea > Thermoproteota > Nitrososphaeria > Nitrososphaerales > Nitrososphaeraceae > JAFAQB01. Next base: position 3,560 of record JBJMFM010000164.1, read on the forward strand.
CAATTGTAAATCAAACAAGTAAAATGTATGATAAGCAAGAACCATACAGAACTTATGTTATAGGAGCTCGCATAAAGAAAGACTCAGTCCCCAAGGGACTTTATTGGGATACAGGAGATCAAAATTCAAAGAATAGAGTACCACCATATCACTATGTAAGGATCCAAAGATTAGAAGATGATGAAAATAATGATCTCTTGATAGTAGGTGGAGAAGATCATAAAACTGGAAATATAGCTGGAGAGGAACGACAAGGAGAAGATAGCCTAGGAGAACGATTTAAAAAACTTGAAGTATGGACAAAAGAAAGATTTCCTATTGAAGATATCGTATATAGCTGGTCCGGCCAAGTCATGGAGCCCATGGATTCATTGGCGTTCATAGGACTCAATCCAGGTGGTAATAGAGATAACAACAATAATATCTATATTGCTACTGGAGATTCTGGAAATGGCATAACTCATGGAACTATTGCTGGAATGCTTTTATCAGATATGATTTTGGGAAGAAACAACAGATGGTCAACACTTTATGATCCATCAAGAGAATTAAAAGAAGAGACAACTAAGCATTATTCTTCCGGACATGGAGATGACAAGAATAATAATGATAATTCAAAGGATTCATCACCAAATAAGAATGGTGAGAATGATAACGGGCAGAACAAAATATCACACTCTATAGGATCTCTTGGATTAGAACAAGCTATTATAACAGAAGGAAAAGAACGAGAAGGATCAGAAGAAGGGAAGAAGAATGATCCAGTAGCGATTTACAAGGATGTAAAGGGAACAATACACACCTATTCCGCCATATGTACACATCTTGGTTGTACTATCACATGGAACAGTTTGGAAAAATCATTTGATTGCCCATGTCATGGCTCACGTTTTTCTAGTACAGGAAAAGTGATCAATGGTCCTGCTAATAACAATCTTGAACAAAAGAATTGACTGTTAGCTCAACTCCATTATAAGAAGATTTCTTAATTCTGCTGCTAAATTATAAAGTGAGAAGACAACTGTAGACCAATTAGAAGAATTGTAACCACTCTTTTTAGGCATCATCATAGCCCTGGCCGCTAAATAGTTCGCACTAGCAGCGGTCGCAAAGGAGCCAGCAGTGAAATGACAGCAGTATCACCA
>JBJMFM010000165.1:0-10037 GCA_045808425.1 Nitrososphaeraceae archaeon
ACTACTTATTTGCTCCAGCAGCGCCTTGTTCATATTCACTACCAGTTTCAGCAGATCCAGCTGTTCCCTTTGCCATACCGCTTCTTCTGGCTCTTTCTTTTGCAGCTTCCGGATTTGGAACTTCTTTTCCTGACTCGACAATATGTTCAGTCATTTCTCTTTTTACAGCTGTTGGCTCATGCTCCTTTATTTTTGCAGGAGTCATCGGCTCTTTCTCACTATATTCAGTCAATGGGTCATCTTTCCTGCCAATCTCTGTCCCTGGGCCACCCTCTTCAAATGTTCTGTCTTTTTCGGTAGAAGAGCTACTACCGCCAATACGTTCCTGAGTAGTACTTCTTACTTTCTCTTTAGCATCAGTCATTTTTTCTTTAGTGGTAGAAGCGCCTTCCTCAGTAGTACTTGCTACTTTCTCTTTAGCACCCTTTAATTTTTCTTTAACCTTTTCGGCAATATTTTCCATTTCTATAGCACGTACTCCACAAGATATTAATCGATATGTATAAGATACTTATAGAGGTTTAATACAGAACACTTTCCACAGTGAGACATTAAACTCTTCAATAATTTTGTTTGATAATCAAGTATTTTGAAAGCTGTTCATCCTATCTTCAGTACTAAGTAGTATAAGCATGCAAGATATGCAGTAATGTATTTGATGAACAGTCTTCAATGGTGCAGAGACGTCGCTTGATGCATTATGAACAAAAAGAGCTAAAGCGAAGTTTTTAATCATGCATATTTGTAACGTCTCAATTCAAATATGTAATAGATATACATATATGGTTATATTTAATCTACCTCCATGTTCCAGATAGCTTCTCCCATTCTTCTTCATCACCGACCTCGTCTTCCAGAAGCTCTTCGAACATTTCGTGAGTAACTAGGTCAGTCATCCTATATTTTTCTGCCAGCCTGTTATAGGTTTCTATAGCACATGCTTCCGAATCAAGTACAGATTGAATTACCTGTTTAATATCTGCTGGATTGCCCGGTGGTTCTTTATATCCACAGCCTGATGTTTCTAGTAATTTACCAGGATCCATTATAGGTGTTCCACCTAATTGTATTATTCTGTTTGCAATTTTTTCCGCGTGTCCTAATTCATCGTTTGATTGTTCAATTAATATATCTCTTAGAGTATCTGCATCCAAACCTCTAATCCATTGTGCAGTTAACCAATACTGATAATGGGCAAGCCATTCATCTGCATATGCTTTGGTTAGATCCTGAATGATATCAGTAACATTAGCTTTTACTATTTCTCTAGTTTTTCTACCCAATTCCTTGTATCACTATCCAACACTACAATGAGAATTATGTTAAATAAGGATTACATTATTTGTAAAGTTTTGAAATATGAAAATATAGAAATTAAATGATAGATATCTTGATCTGCTGTATCTGAAAAATTGCCTAATGATTGTTTCTGGAGGATAAGCTTCATTGGAAATAGGAGAAGCGGGACCGATCATAATAATATGAAAAAGCTCATTTTGGTTATTAAAATCGATATCGATATCTTTTCCAAAAGGAAATTTCCCACAGTTGTAACATTTAGCGTTAATAGGACTAAATCATAGCAAAAAGAAACATTATCATAAAAATTGTCTCTAGCCCATACGTGTTTTCAGAATATTATACATTGATAATTTGTAATCAGGCTAATGGGATGCTTAGTGTTTGGCTCTAATTGTCTGAATAAGATTTCAATATTGCAGATCAACTATGATCCAATGAAATACAAGTAGCATTCTACTGCTATGATCAAGATAAAGTGCGATAGGATTAATTAAATGGCCTCTCTAGCCTAAGTTAAACCAATAGAACAACTCTTGTGTTTCATATTCGCATTTATCAATTCTAACTAAATGTGCCCCAATGAAAATTGCGAATACCCGTATACAGCCCGATATTGAATACAAGTATTTCTTATATATTGACATGGTGTATTGTGAGAGGAAGCTATCGGTCATTTGATCCAATAGTTGTCAGCATATCATCGGCTATAGTTAAGTGATAATAAGAAATCCATAGTTGGCATGATGGACCTTGGAAGCCCAAGGATTTTTGTTACCTATGGAAAGATAGATTTGGTCCATCGGTACACTTAAGAAAATACTCTATATATAAAGAATACGGTCACCTATGTATTATTATTATCGCCAACATCAACACATCAACACATGTTGATTGTTAATTAGTATCATCGCCAGCTGCATCATGATAGAATCGTTAATTTAGGTGGGATAGGTCTTAACAGCGTTGACATTAGCACAAAACGGCTTTATTATCTATCCTAGAATGCGAAATCCTGACAAGGCTCTAAATGTTCTGGAAGGTGCTAAAAGAAAAGAATTTACCAATTGATGTAGTGCAATTAGACGTAAGCGATGATAACTCAACACAACAAGCAATTTTGTTTATAGCAAAAAAAGAGGGACAAATTAATCTTCTTATAAATGATGCGGATTACACACAGCTGGGATCTGTTGAAGATTTTGCTTCAGAAGAAGTAGCACAATTCAATACAAATGTGTTTGGAGTTTTCGGAACAATAAAAGAAATAGTGCCAAAAATGAGAAGGTAGTCGCAACAACAACTATAGCCAATTACCAAAGAAATGATTATATCACTCATGCCATATGAAGTAGACGATTGGGCTGTATCATTACAAGCACAATATATTTATGATACATATTGTAAATTTCCTGCTACTATTCCTAGTATTTTTAGCCTTACGTATGTACAAGCCCAACATTTAGATTTAGACTTCTACGATCATTATTTTAAGCCTGAAGCATATTTGACCACACACAAAGAACATATGAAAAAATGGCATTGAACCTCTGGCTCTCTCGGTTAACTAGATAGTAGTAAGGACGGCTGTAGTGATAGTAAGGACAATAACTACAAGGACATGAACAGGAACATCATGGACTAGTTCTGGTGCCAATGGTACTTAACCACAATCTATTGCTATCATTAACTAAGATTATTACTAGTACGAATGATATATCCTGAGAAGAATAACGTGACAAAAGAAGAGCAGCAGCTCATGAAGCGGCTTTAGCACTTGCTATGGTTCTAAATATGGCCTGTATTTTTCGACAATCTCTATAAGTGATGTCCTTTTATCACCTGCTATTTTTATATCAATACTTGCTTTTCCATCCTTTATAGTCACAATATTGTATGAATTTTCAAAAAAACCTCTATATCGTTCCGATGATGTTGTACCTGCATATGCGATTTGCAACGCACCTAAATTCCATAACCATGGTCTGTGTTTATGTCTACAAATACCTAAATCTACACTGGATTGAAGACAAACCCTTAATGTATCACCTGCATCAACAATAACTATCTTATCAGTACCAGTATCAGGAATACCAATTAAATGGTGATGCATTGCGACAGTCTTTATCTTTTTGTTCTTCTTGTTCATCTCCTTATTGGTGTTGTTATCATTATCATTGTATTTTCCTAAACTATTTTCCATCCATAGGTTTTGTCTGTAACCTACTTCGCCTTCATCTCTATCTGGCCTAGCAGTTCCAAGAGTTATTACCACTGCATCATCAAATTCATAAATTTGTTGTTTTGATGGAAAGAACTTCTTGAATACTAGATATCCTGTATGACGATAATCATGATTTCCTGCCAAAACCATTATGTTAGAACAAGTAAATTTCTTAATTTGTGTGCGGAGCATATTCAAATTGATATAGCAGACTCTCATCAGTAAGATCACCTGTAATTATGATTGCATCTGGCCTTAGTTTATTTACCTCTTCTACAACAGTGTCAAAAAGCTGTTGTTTAAAGAAACTTCCAATGTGAATATCAGATAGCTGAACTAGCTGCATTTTTTGGTATACTTCTCTTAACTAACTTTTACCCTTTTTGTCTCATTTTAGTCACTCATTTTAGTCTGATTCACCGCTATCTTCGAAATGATAGAACTTTAGTGCCACACTTAGTTCTGCTAACTGAAATCGTTTATTTTATAGGTAGTAAAAAAGATTTTTGATTTATAAGAACTGCTGATGATGCTATTACTACTACTAGTCTAATTCCGCACTAAGTCTTTTGACCAGATAATTTATGGTAACTGGCTTTTTAATAAAACATCCTATACTTCTTGCTTTAGGATATACTTCTCTTAGAGCTTCGATATTTACTTCTGCCGAAGATACAAAACATACTTTAACGTTAGCATCTAATTCCATCACCTTTTGACATAATTCAAATCCATTCATATGGGGCATACAAATATCAGTTAGCAATAGATCGTAAAAATTTGGTTTGAATTCTGATAGTGCTGTTACAGGATTATTGTAGGTATATACAGCAAACCTTCTTTTATCATAATAGTACCCATCTAATCCCACTTTGAAGGTTAAAGTAATATCAGGATCATCATCTATGATAAGGATCCTTTTGAGAAATGGGTCTTTTTCTTTTTCCTTAATTGTTTCTGCTGTGATGTTATTATAACTAGTGTTATTGTATGCTATCGTACGATCTTGTCATCTTACCCACCATTATAATGATATACAATCATCCCATCACCAATAACTATTTGTGAGCGTTTATATTAAAGTTAATAATGAAAATTATCTTTACTATTTTATGGATGTCTCTTATCTTTTTATAAAACTTACTAATTGTAATATTTTCAACAATTATGGCATTAAATGTATTAATTATAATCAAAGCTCTGCTGCCTAACCTATGAACACTAATTACGAAGGTTCATACTAAAATAGATCACTACTTTATTGTAAGGTGGTATATTACATCTGATGCAAAATTTACAGTACCTGTGGTTGTGAAATCTACTAATGATCCACTCGCATGGATAGTATGACTTCCTGGAGGTAATGGTTGTAAGAAGACCCAGTATCCATCGGATAGCGCGGGATTAGTTTGTGGTTTCAATCCAAGGGCATTATTCTCCGGTAATGTTACGTTGAACATGGGTGACTGTAATCGAACCGGCTTTAGTTGAACTCCATCGACAGTTACCTAGTACTAGTTACCTTATCTTGGTCAGCCTTAGCACAAGCACGCAATTCAGGTTCAGTTTTGACATGGTGCTCAGCAAAAGAACACACGAAATAGTATAATATGTTTCTCAAGTCAATTTTTTAGTTTACTTTTTAATATATTGTGCCATTGCTGAGGTCAGATCCTGTTTTCTATGGAATTCTACTTACGTTTATCTTTGCATTTAGTAAATTAGTAGGCGGAATCTTCTTTGGTATTGCATTTTGGATTATAGCAAGAAGCATTACACCTGATAGCATCATAAGAAAATATATGATTATATCTGCATATGGTCTTGTACTCCTTTTTATTTCATATCAGGTTAACGGAATTGTCGTGACTTCTTATCCACCTTTTTGGCTTGTCACTATTTCCTTTATGGGTTTGGCATCATATAATATGATTAAAGCAGCAGTTCCCTTTCGTTATTAAATCCTCTCGTTTATGTTCGTCGGTATTCCAAATCCAGAATGGTTTGTCTAGCAATCTCTCAAACAGTTTAGTTTGTTGTGCCGCTTCTAAACTAACTCTTTTCTTTAGGTCTTTGAAGGTCAATCAGTCATATAGAATAGCAAAAACCATAGCTTTAGCTTTTTGTACTAAATTTTTTATCATTACATCAGTTACTTTCACCTACTGCAAATACAACAAATAAAGGCTTTGCAAAGATGATGATCACAAAAAATAATGTGGTAGTAGGATTTAAGAAGTTCTTGCAGAGGATATTCATATGCTATTTAAATCTACTATTTGTTCACAATCGGTAAACTAAATGCAAATGTAGCTCCTTTACCATCATTATTATTCTTAGCCCATATTCTACCGCCATGAGCTTCTACAATACTTTTTGATATGAACAAGCCTAAACCAGTACCCCCTGTTTCTGATTTAGTAATAAATTTCATAAATAGTCTTGGCAATACTTCAGAATCTATGCCAACGCCTGTATCTTTTACACTAATGACAACATCAACGCCACTTTCATCGTTGTCGCTGTTCTTCGTCTTTCCTTCTGCTCTTATTTCTATACTTACTACTATAGCGCCTTCTTTTGTGAATTTTATAGCATTACTAAGAAGATTTGAAACTACCTGGTAGAGTCTGTTTCGATCAGCCTCTATAAATACATCTTCTTCATTCGTCTTCGCCCCTTCATCTGAGCTAAATAATACTTCTAATTTTAAATTACTATCTCTATTCTCGTTCTTAATCTGATTTCTAAAATCTGAAATGCAATTCAATATCATATCACTTAGATTGAACTGTTGTTTATTCAATCGCAGGGAGTTGCTCTCAATTCTTGAAACGTCTAATATATCATCTGTAAGTTGTCGCAATCTTTTTGCATTTCTAACTATAATATCTAGTAATTCATGTTCTTGCGCATCTTTTGTAGCGCACTGGAGAACTTCTGATATGCTGAGTATTGGCTGAATAGGATTTCTTAACTCGTGAGCTGCTATATTTATGAAGTCCTTTTGCATTTTATCTGCCCTTTTTAGTTCCTCATTTAGTGTTCGCTCGTTCCAAAGCAACTCAAATACGGATTTAAAAGCTTCTACACTAGGTTTACTGTTAGAATAAATGCTAAATCCGATCGCTTGTGAAAATTCAAGTTCAAGTGGTTCTCTAAGTTCAGCACTGAAAAACCTTTCACCATCTACTATGAACATTCCATATGCGGAGTTGTTACCTTTTAAAATTCTGATATTAGGTGTACTAGTTAATATTTTTTTTGGAATTTCTTCGTTCTCTGAGGATAAAGGGCAGATTATTTTTATTTGTACATCATCATTTTTTTGCGATACCTGCACTAGATGATCAATAACCCCTAGTCTATCCATTCTCACCATTGCCCTAGGATTAGGAAGTAACAAGAGACCTTCTTTCCGTACTGATTTTGCCAAATCTATAAGAATTTCGCTTGCTTTTTTATGATCTGCTATAACTTCAAGAAATTCTGGTTCTAATCCTTGTTCTATAGTTGCTATTCTCTCTTTGGCGTCAATTCCATTGTTCCACAATTCTTCAAAAATAAATATAAATTGATGTATGTATGGCTGTTCATTACTTATCAAAAGACTTTGAATCATTTCTTGTTCAGATCCCATTTTCTCTGCTGTAGTCATCATCTCTTTATCTGAAACAGCAAAATCTATTGGTGGCATATTCTTGACATGCCTTACATGGACACCTACACTAAGAAACTTCTTAATCATATCTAAGCTGGACCGATCTATACTAGTTACTAATTTGATTCCTTTATGCTCACCTCTTCTATGTTTTTCCATTACCTTTTGGAATGAATCAAAGTAATTGTTATAGAATAATCGAATACCAGCAGATCTGGAGCAGACTAAAAATTCATTTGAGTATTGCAAAATCTCTTTTCCTTTCTTGAGGATCTCTTCAACGTCTTTTAGGATCTTAATTTCTTTTAGGACAGTGCCTAAATATTGCTTGATATCATATTCTGTAAGAGATGAGTCAACTCCTGTTTGTTCTCTGAGAACTTGCCGCTGCTTGTTTACTGTGTTAAGAATCCTCCTTTGTATTTCCTGTTCTATCTTGGGGGCACCAAGAACATCCACCAATTTAGCTACCTCGATGGCTGATTTTCTTATTGATTGCCTTAACGAATTATCTTGTGATATTGAGATAGCAGATGAGTATAACCCTATAGTAAACAAATAAGATGACAGGAGAACTAGTGAATGAGCAGCTACTCCGTATGTTTGTTGCAGAGCAGAAACCTCATTTGCAATGCCAATGGTTGCAATGCCTATTGCAGCAATAGTTAGATAATCTTTTACTTTCGTAGAACTCAAATTTCGTGTAATAATATAAAATGCAAGTCCAAACAGAACGCTACTTCCAATAGTACCAGCTCTGAATACAAGCCTAAAATAGAATCGATATGGAATATCTGATGGTAATGAGAATATTAAACCGCTTCCAATTAAATATAATACCAAAGGAATAGCAAGGACAACCCAGAACTTCAAGTCAAGCTTTCTTGTTCTCTTATAGTAGTAACTTAAGAGAAGGGCAGTACCTGCCCATGTTAATATGTATGGCAAAAGTGAAGTCCAATAGATAATTTGGTTGTAAAGATCCAACAGTGAAGAAGGTACTACATATAGCGTCGTAATTTGCGGATTTACAACTTTATATTCTATTTCCCCATGATATTTTTCAAACGTTTCATAAATAAAAGATGACTGAGGAATTGCTCCAGCGGGTGATTTTTCTTGTACTACTTGCACTAGCAGTAGTTTATCAAATGCATCCCCCGCTATAGATATTGCAAGCGCAGCTGCCGCCAGCCCATAAAGCAAAAGTACAAAATTTCTCTTCTTTGATATATACCATGAGAAAAATTTCAAGGCAAGTATCCCCATAAGAATAGTTGCTGTTATTGAAGCAGTTGCGTTAAGAGAAAAAGTCAAGGGTTCTGTTCCATTGCATAAATTGAAGTACCCTTGACAATGTGTGAGATTATTATATAAAATATAAAGCAAAATACCCAGTAGTGAAAACTGAACTAGTATAACTGCAGTATGCATACCCCGGATTAGCTGAGATTTAGCCCTCAGATCTTTGGTAATATACGTTGTAAACCCTAAAAGAATCCAAGATCCAATTCCATATCCAATTCCTGCAGTCAGTACAAAAAGTACGATTTGTGAGGCATTATCAAGATATAAGATCTGACGGGTAGTAAATAAATCTAGTATTACAAGTATAATTATAACACCTGCAATAGCAATAGATAACTTCCTATTACCAATGAAACGATTAATGGATGCAACTTTCTGCATTTTTGTACTCACGCATACATAATTCTATTGGCATTGGTCGTATGTGCAGATCTTATTATCACCACTATTAATGCGTGTCGCGGTAGTTAAGGATAAGTTCTTTGTGTGATAATAGTACCTATCCAGAATGGCTATTGTAACTGAAGGAATAAAATAGAACTTATCCTATTGCCAACCCTATTGAAGCTACAAACCATATAAGCACCATTGCTTAACAGCTCCATGACCTTGGCTCTACGCCATTCAATGATTTGTTGTATCTTTGTGCTCATTTGTTGCATTCCTTCTCGCTTAACTTTCCAAAGTGTTGCATATCCACGCTTGCAATGTCCGGCAATTTGCCTTGTCCCACTTTTACAATATGTGTGGGTTAGCTTTATACGTTGCACTGAGTTAGCATGACACATCAATCAAATCATATACATCATTATAGAAGTAAAATAGTAAAACATTCTTGATTTACTTTCAATCAGCTACTATTACTATAACAAGCAGTCAATCAAGCCAAATCATTGAATAAAAAAATCAATTATTGTAAGCGTTATCTTGTATAGACACAGTTGAGGACTAATTAACTAAATCAATGCAGTAGATCGAGTGCCATCTTTAATTCAGCTATCTCTTTGTTTATGATTTCTACATCTGTCTTATCTACTGCATATTTCATGAGTCGCTCACATGCTTGCAGCTCTGCTGATATGATCTCTTTTTTATCAATACAAAGACCATCTACAAATGAATATATCACTTTCTTTGATTTTCCCTTACATCCAGACGTCTTCGCTACAATCTTCAACTGCTCCTCCATATTAGCGATATTCATTTTTTCTGTAACCATCGGTTCTAGTCAATCAGACAAGATAAACACTGATTAACCATGTTAACTGAGATTGCAGATATCTTTTTTCAAATATACTCTCTCTTGTATAATTGCATGATATTGCATTTAATTGCGGATGAAGTTAACTATGTTAATCAGAAGTTATATAGAATCAGACTCCATTAGATAAGATACCGAATAACTATGGCACAAATGCCAGCACTTATACCAAAGGAAGTAGAAATCCAAAGACTAAAGAAGATCTATATCATGGTCATAATGCTAGGTTCAATTGCTGCATCAGTAGAAGTAGATAACTTTGTAGATGGATCATTGCACCAAAC
>JBJMFM010000166.1:0-8571 GCA_045808425.1 Nitrososphaeraceae archaeon
TATTTTGAGTGCTGTATGATATTCAGTAATATTTCCAGTACTTGGGTCTACTTTTGCAGTCATATCCCCCAACCTCTATGCCTGTTATCCCATGTATTGTCTTCTTAGCTTCATTTAATGCAGCCTGAGCTGCATCTTGCCAGCTTTTATCAGAGTTACCAATTATCTCTATTACCTTTGCTATATGTGTCATTATACATAGTGAAAAAGTGAACTTTCTAATAAACTATAAAGTATCTTCCATGGACTCGAATATGGTCTTGTATAGTCTGTAAATAGTGCTTTCCTCATTATATGTTAATAGTGAAAATAGAACACCTCGTTAAAGATACTCGTAGGAAATGGAATAGTTAGCTCATCTATGGAACGTCAAGAAAAGCAACAACAAGTACATTGGAGAAGAGATAAAGTACAAGAGCTTTGCAGCAATGGGTATAGGCAAAGAGAGATATCGCAGATATTGCAAGTTGGATTAGCTACAGTAAATAGAGATACATATCGTATTTGAGAAATGAAGCCAAAACTAATATCAAAAGATACATTGACGAGAAGCTACTAAAAAGAGTGTGGAAAAGGTCTTAGTGGAATAAATTCAATCTTAGAAGAAGCATGGAATATCTTCCAAACTATAGATGTTAAAAGAGAAAAGATACAGGCATTATAGCTAGCAAAGGCAAAATGATATAACTTTTTAATTTAATCTTCATCTTCTTCTTTTGTTTGACTGCTATACTAAATAATATAATAATTAATTAATTTATTTACCTACTACTTTAAATTGTCAAGTAGTTTATTTACTGGCAATGTATTTAGAACATCTACTTTTTTTGCCCATCCACGCCTAGCCTGAGCTATGCCAAATTCCAGATAAGGAAAATGTAAAGAATGATGAGCATCTGAGTCAATCACAAGTTTAACATTATTTTGAATAGCCATCCGAATGTAATCATCTTTCAGATCAAGACGGTTGTAATGAGAATTAACTTCTAAAGCAGTATTAGTATCTTTTGCTACATTAATTAATTTCTCTATATTGAGAGGATATTCATCCCTTCTGTTAATAATTCTTCCAGTAGGATGAAATATGATATCAACACTAGGGTTCTGAGCTGCTTTTATTAGCCTATTAGTCTGGACTTCGATAGGTTGAGCGAAATTAGAATGAATTGCAGCACCAACTACATCAAGTTTATCCAAGACATTATTTGAGATATCTAATGAGCCATCTTTCATTACATTTACTTCAGCTCCAGATAGGACCTTAAAGGCGCTATTATTAGCATTGTTTTTCTTATTGCTAGTACTACTGCTACTATTCTTAAAATGATTTTTGAGTTTATCATTTATCTCTGAAATTTTATTTGCTTGATCTAGCAAGCACGTTTCATCAAGGCCATGAGCAAGAACTAAACTTTTTGTGTGATCTGTTATAGCTATATACTCAAGTCCAAATTGTTCTTTTGCTGCTAGAGCTATATCTTCTATAGACATCATTCCGTCAGTATTATTGCTATGTACCTGCAAGTCACCCTTTAAACTACCATATTGTATTAGATTTGATAATAGTAGCTTGTTACTACTATCTCTTTTTTTTGCAAGCTCAATTTCTCCTTTATTTTCACGCATCTCCGGTGGAATCCATTCTAAACCTAATGCATGATAAACTTCTTCTTCAGTAGAACCTGCAACCATTGTATTATTCTTATCATATATACCCCATTCATTTAGTCGAAGATTGTTTGAAATCGCTACTTTTCTTAATACTATACTATGTTCCTTGCTTCCGGTAAAATATTGAAGCGCCGATCCAAAGCTCTCTTCAGGAACTATTAAAAGGTCAGCATCCATTCCATTATTCAGCTTAACAAATGTTTTACTGGGCCCTTTACCAATCACTTCACTAACTTCAGGCATAGAAGCAAAGTAATCCATCACAATTTCAGGAGTACTATCATTAGCTACTACTACCAAATAATCGACATCTCCTATTGTTTCTTTCATTCTCCTAAAAGAGCCTACAGCTATTGCTTTTTTTACTCCTTTGACATTTGCTAGACGTACTTCTATTTGTTTTACTAGGGGATAAACATCCCCTAATAGGTGTCTGCCCTTATCTTTTTTTCGAGATTGAAGCTTCTTTAAAATATATTCTTCTTTTTTGTATGAAAAGCCTGGGATATTGTGAATCTTACCTTCTGATACCACTTTTTCAAGATCAAATAGGTTCTTGATTCCTAAACTATTATGAAGTGCTTTTATTGTTTTTGGACCTATCCCTATACCCTCTAAATTAGAGAATTCTTCAACGTTTATTGATGTCCTTTTCTTTAAATCCTCAAAATACTGAATTTTTCCTGTTGTTATATATTCTTCTATTTTTGAAGCAATTGCTTTGCCTACTGATGGAATTTTAGATATACCCTTTAATTTCTCTTTATTGTATATATCTTCTAGATTTGAAGATAAATTCTCAATAACGTCAGCCGTTCGTCTATATGCTCTAGCTTTAAAAACTGCATTTGTTTTATTATCTCTTTTATCAATTCTGCCTTCACCTTCATTATCTATGTCCTCCTTTGCTTTTGCTTCATACTCAATAAGATACGCAATTTGGCGAAAAACCTTTGATATAGCTGAATTACTTATCATATTGTCAATTATATATATTGCTTGTGTACCTTTTAGAATTTTTTATTTACATCTTTCACAAGACATAGAGATTATATAGACCGATTTTGAATAAAGATCTACAAATCCAAGTTTTTTAATAAATAAAGTCCATTTTTAAGCATACCGTGATTGTTGTTTAGATATATTGCTTTCTTATCTGCATTTGTTTTTTTAATTGATACTAATATGGTATCAAGTTCTGTTTGTGAATAGATATATCTATACCATTCTCTATAACCATGTATTCTAAGATATATTGCTTTATTTGTGACAATTCTATCACGAGGAAGCCCAGGAGCATCCACTGAACAAAAAACAAGTCCTATTTCTTCGATCTTATCTATTGCTTTCCACCATGATGGATCTCTAAATTCTATTACAGCTTTCTGATTATCATTTAGTAGCTTGATTTGACTAAAGAATTTACTTACTATTTCCAGATTTTCTAAAGTATATTTAAATGATGGTTGCATCTTAAAAAGCCAGAAATCAATATTGTCATTTATCTTATAGAGCGTATTACTGAACTTGTACCAGGATTGTAAAGCTTTTTCTCCTTTCAGTCCACTATAATCTGTAATATAGCGATTGACCTTAATAGAAAAAGTGAAATAATCTGGAGTAGTAGACAGCCATGTATTTATCCAAGCATCTGTAGGAAAGCGGTAATAGCTGGCATTTATCTCAACTGAATTGAATCCTTGATTTACATACCACTCAAAAGGTGAAGGTTTTCCCTTATTCCAAGAGTATGTATAACCAGAAGTTCCTACTTTTATTATTACAATACGAGTTTTTATTTTTTAAAGCAATTTAAACTATAAAAAAAGCATTAACCATAATAATAATAATGACTTACTTTTTCCTTCTTCTTTCTTTTCTATTATCATCGAGTAAATCTAGAACAACTTTTAAATTATCAGAGTTATCCCTTTTGCTATCTATAGGAGTTTCCATTATAATTGGTAGCTTCTTGACTGATTTATGATTAAGTAGAGCTCTAAATCCTTCTTTTCCTATCTTACCTAAACCTATATGTTCATGTCGATCACGATTAGAATTTAACTTATCTTTAGAATCATTTAGATGTATGACCTTTAGATTCTTCAGTCCTACTTCCATACTAAATTTATCTAATGTTTCATTTACAGTATTCTCTGTTCTCAAATCATAACCTGCTGCAAAAGCATGACATGTGTCAAGACAAACTCCAAAAGAGCTTACTTTATTGCTACTAGTACTATGACTACCACTAGAAGAAGAATAAGAAGATCTGAGCTTATCAAGAATTAAACCAAGCTCATCAAATTTACTTCCAATGCTGTTCTTCTCACCTGCACTATTTTCAAGTATTATGGTTACAGACTTGTTTTCTTGTTTTGTACTGCCGCCTTCACTCTTATTATTATTTTTTGCTACTATTGCTACTGATGATGAGGATGATGATCTGTAATAATTTTTAAGTGCAATATTACAGGCTTTTACGAGTTGATCTATACCATTATCAGTACCTTTCCCACCATGACTTCCAAGATGTAATATAACATAAGGAATACCTAGTATGCTTGATCTTCTCAATTCTTCTATCAGAGTATCAGTTGATTTTTTATGCAATCTACTGCTAGGAGAAGAAAGGTTAGGAAGATAAGGCATATGCACAAATACTGACTCTGTATCTATTTTGCTATCATTTAATTTGGTCCTAAAATTTTCTATATCCTTCCCCAGCAGACGTTTAGCAGCCCATCCTCTTGGACTTCTGCTAAATATTTGAAATGCATTGCAGCCAATTTTCAAGGCATTATCTACAGAATTTGAAATTCCTCCAGAAATTGAAACATGAAAGCCTATTCGAGTATCCATAAATAAAGATCTTGTAAATAATATTGCAACCAGACAATTAAAAGTATCATTATTATTCATTATTACTGTATTCGCAATTGAAGATTAACAAGATGGCAAGAGAATAATACATAGCGATCAAGCAACTCTGTATGGCAGTTGGATCTCATACTCCAGTTTCATTAGCAGACAATGAACAGAAAAAAGGCATACCTTTTAAAATTTCTTAATTCCAATATTTGGACTTTAACATTGAGATGATAACAGGTAATGATTATATTATAATGTAGGCTAGCTGGCTTGGCAGAAGATTAATTATGCATTTAGTATTTGTAGAAGATCAAGGAGAAAAGTAAAACCATTAATAATGTCCATTATTGATATCTAATATAGACAAACAAAAATCTGCTTTGGATTATCATTAATAAGCCACATATTTGGAATTACTTTTGCAACTATGCAGGAATCGCGTATCGTCTGTATGGTAGTGTAAAGGATGAAATTAGCAATAACAACAATAAGTACAAACCAGTGCAATAATAAAGTGCACTAGATTATATCCTTTCTAATTTAATGGTTTTACATTTTATTTAAAAAATATCTATCCCAGATTGTATCCTTTTTTTGATCGTGTAATTTTTACTATTTCTATAATTAAAGAATAAGGATGATCATATACTAACTATCAAAATAAACTATCAGGAGAGAAGAAGAAGAAGCATATATGCAGAGCTTATTGACAACTTTACTCTTCCTTCTTTTTTAGCCTTCTATCTCTTATTATTATTATTAATACTGGTAAAGAATTCACTAGTCTTAACCATCTTAAATGAATATACAGCAAGTATTGAACCAATAATAGGTGCTACCCAGTAAATCCAGTTATATGATAGACCACTACCATCACCAGCTAATATTAATGCTGGGCCAAATGAACGAGCAGGATTCATTGAAGCTCCTGATACTTGAATTCCGATGATACCTGCTAAAATAATAGTTGCACCTATGGCAGTTCCTCCAAATTTTTTGTATCCAAGAATATCTTTATCTTCTTTCACTGATATACTAACGAACATGAGGAAAAAAGTCAATACTATTTCTAATACAAAGGACTGAATCCATCCACCTTTTCCTAATGGTATGGTCAATCCAGCATGACCAGCAGCAGTATTACTATAACCTATAGCTACAATTGCAACAGCACTAGCAAGAATAGAACCTATAATTTGTACTAAGATATACAATGGAAGATCTTTTACTTTGAGATGTCTAGAAATACTAAAACCAATAGATATTGCAGGATTAAAGTACGCTCCAGAGATTCTATCCAATCCATAGATCATGGCCATAATTACCAAACCTGGAGCAGCAGCAACTGCTAATTTACCTAAAGCATGACCATATAGTGTATCAGACATATCCGAACCCACAGCCGTGAATACTAATGCAAAGGTTCCAATCAATTCTGCTCCAAGTCTTTTATGTAAAGGTACTATTATTTCAGGCTCTGTGTAAGATGGCTTGCCAAAAGAACTATTATTGTTATCTATTTTGTATGAGTCGCTATTATTATTATTATTATTGTTACTCTGTCCTTTGTGCCAATGCCATTTTCTTTTCATAATTTCTATATTACATATACGTATATTCTTGTATGTATTTTAATACAAGAATATGCTGTTATCATAAGTGGTAGCAGTAGTAGATTTTTCATTTTCATTCGCAGTCATATCATCATTAACTTGCATTGTATGTCTTCTTGTTGTTATTTTGTAGCAAATTAAACAAAAGCAAATGATTGGAGAGCCTTCTTATGGTCTTTGTTATATCACCATTATATTACACTGCTAACTGATTTCTCTACATCTGCCATATTGTTATATTCTTTATCTGGAAGCCTATCTATACATCCAAAATTGTATTTGGATCTTCAACTTCAATGTTAGGTATATTCTTCTTAGCATATTCTTTTATGCTGCTTTTTCTCTTTGGAAACTCTATTCCTGATAGAACTTTTGCAATGGCTGCTGCAGATACAGATGATGTAGCGGCAGCCCTTCCTCCTTTCTTGCTAGGTTGTTCTGATTTAGATATTTCCTCTGCGGTTCTTATTTCCTTTCCACTCTTTAACTCACCT
Source organism: Nitrososphaeraceae archaeon (assembly GCA_045808425.1). GTDB lineage: Archaea > Thermoproteota > Nitrososphaeria > Nitrososphaerales > Nitrososphaeraceae > JAFAQB01. Next base: position 6,650 of record JBJMFM010000166.1, read on the forward strand.
AATGCTACTGCAATATCAGCAGAATCTCTATAAGTGCGAGATGGAAGGGATTTTATCAAATCAAAAAGATCTTTGCCAATAGTTGATATTTTTTGGGAAGCATATTGCACCAAATCTTGCTTTGATTTTGGATATTGTATCCCAGATAATACTTTTTCAACATCTGCTGCTGAAGGTGCTTGTGGTGGATGAGAAGTAGCCATATGTCTTTCTAAACGAGATTTTTGTTCAAATCCATCTCCGCATACACTACATGTAAACTGAGACATCTACTTTAAATCACCTTATTCTTTTTTCATTCATCTGTAATGTACTATCTTATCTTATTTCTCCCAACGCCTCTTCTACTTCTATCATATTATAATATTTCTTATCAGGAATTTCCTTTATAGTATCAAGTATCTCTTTGGCCTCATCTACTTTCTGTTTATTTTTCTCTGCATAATTTACAATCTCGTTCTTACCATTTGGAAACTCTATTCCTGCTAGAACTTTAGCTATTGCAGCAGCTGAAGCTGCTCTAGTAGCTGCTATCTTTCCTCCAATTTTTCCTCCCCTTCCTCCAGGAGCTTCTTCAGGTGATAGTTGCTTTACTTCCTGTGCCATAGGAATCTCTTCTTTTTCTGGGAATTTCCCTTTAAGCAGAGGTTTTAATGGAACTTGTTCTCTTTTTATCTTTAATTCTTTGAAAATGTCAGCGCTCCTCTCTGTTTCTTTTTGCTCGTCTATATCAATACCAAGCTCTTCTTCAACATCTTTCTTTCTTGCTCCAATTAACAACAGTTGTGTATTTTCATAATTGAGTAATTCTGGATCTTCAACATTTATCCATCTTCTATCTCCAAACTTTTCCATTAAATGTTTAGAGTATCGTGGTTTCTTCTCCTCGGAGAAAGCAGCAAAGCCAGGTACTTTAATTTCTGGATTCTTTACTGATATTATATAGCTAGCTTCCTTCTTTATTTCAAACTCTCTCTGCGTAGGACCTGCTATTTCTGGAAGTTCTAGCAAATATGCTAATTCTGTATGACCATCATGTTTTACTATAGAATACTTACCTTCCCCAGCTGGTGCAGCAGCAGCAATTCTTCTTTTACCTCTAGTCTCTGTCGTATATTCTGCAGCAAGTAATTCTTTATGAATATCATCTGGGTTGGATGTAGTGAGAGTATTTAATGCCCAATTCCTTTCTTTTGAAGTAGACTTTCCTTCAACAATTTCAGGCAATTGTTTTTGTCCTACTAAGAAAAGTCTGTAAATATCCTTCTTCTTTGTCTTTCCTCCATCCTCTGGAGATGTAATCATGTAAAATCTCTGTACATCGTCAATATCTTCTACTTCTTCAGTACCGACTTTAGGTCTATAGAAGAAAAAAATGTCTCCATGTTCTATTATTTGAGATTCCTTATTATCTTCTTTGACCATACTTGCAGCTGCTAACAAAAGAATAAAAAAGTTGTAGATGATAGTTATGCTATATAAAATTTAGTTGTATAGTACATTTTTAAGTGCTTATGTATCTATGTTGATGATCAAATACAATGGTTTGTAATTGCATACACTGTAACCATGAAGCAGCAATAGAATGTGAAACTGCACGTTGTACTTGTTGTTCCCAAAAAGACCATGATGTCAACATAGTAAAAGATGATCTAGAGATACAAGACATGGAAACCGTAAAGAAATTCTAATCCTTATGTCCTTCCGATTAATTATTACCCTCACTCTGGAATAATTATTATTGTTGTTATTATAATGGCTAGATAAGCGGCAAAATAAAACTGCTCAAAAGTAAATTCATTATTATTATTTTTGCTTGCCTTTCTTTTGTACACTTTTTTGAATCTGAGCTATCTGTCTTTGTAATTGATTCATTGCGGAATTAATTTGCTTTATTATCTTTGATTGAGTATCTGCGTTTA
>JBJMFM010000167.1:0-8087 GCA_045808425.1 Nitrososphaeraceae archaeon
GAACTATAGACAAATAGCACAGGACATGAAAATGTCTCTTCGTGATATAGGAGAGATTGTAAACAGAGCAAAGCAAGAAAAAGAGCGACAAGAGCACAAATCATTATCTGTACAAGCATATGATAAATTTTTCAAAGGTAAGACACTATTGCAAGTAGCTATTGACTTGAATATTGGACAGGCGCAGGTAACACAATATTATGCGGATTATTTGAAGCTAATTGGGCTTGAGGATATAACTAAGCTGTATATAGAATTCAAAGGTGATGTATCGTATTTTGTAACTCTTTGTAAAGCAGCAAAGGCAGCAAAACTGGGAGTGCCGCAGGTAGTTAACCTATTGAGGATTGCCAATAATTATCTACCATCAGTTCAACACAGGCATGAAATGCTACAAAAACAAAATAACAATTTAGAATCTATCCTAGGAACCCAAGCCAAAGAGTTTCAGAATCTAAGTAACCAGATAACATATATGAACAATAGACTGGACGATATCAAATCAAAATGTCGTATAGAGAATGCAACACTTGAATATTTACGACAGCAAACAGCAAAACTGGAGGCATTTGTATATAATTTTAGAAATAATGACGAAGGATACGCCAAACTCATAAAAACAATCGAAGAAGAGGTGCTTGATTTTGTCAAATAAAAAAGCACTACTAAAGTTGGCAGTGTTATCTATAGCTGAGTCAATACGAAATAACCCGGATAAATACAGTTCTTTAATCAGTAATCATAATGACAACTCTTATTCATCCTTAACAACAGTAGGGTACGATACAGGTCAATATACTGGCCCTGATGACTTGTATATATCACAGAATTACCATGTTGAAATGCTCTTAGAGGAAGCGGAAAAACTCTTGAACTCACTAGCAGAGCCTATTTGTGCGTGAAGTTGTAAACGAAAATGTTAGCAAACAATCTGCAGAAACTATACCATCATTACCACCTGCGTTATCATTAGAGGATAAGAATAAAGAAGAACACAATGAACAAAATGACATTCCTCCCAAAGATAAACAATGACTCAGCCTCCAACAAAGGCTTATCGTCGGCTTGACTCAATTTCTTTGACTGTTCGTTTAACAAGATGTTTTAATTCTATATTATCTCATGAATTAAATTTGATTTTAAATTTATGTTCCATTCTTTCTACATTCTATGTACTGTTGAACTTAATTCGACATTCTGTCTCCTCAGATATGGGAACAAGAAAATGTACGCCATAATTGGTGCCCTTATAACAGGAGGATTAGGAGTAAGTCTGGCGAGCATAGCTCCACAAGCAGCACATGCTGCGCTGACAACCAATTGAGGAGGAGAAAAAAAGCAATGAAAAAATTATTAGCAATAATATCTGCAATAATTGCAGGTGGACTAGGAATAGCACCAGTTAATTCAGTACCACAAGCAGCACATGCTGCATTTTCTACGAACTAACTAACAAAAACTATCTTACCTTCTCTTCTTTTTATTTTTTGGCTTGATTCTAGTAGACTACTATCTTTTGTATATGTTATCACCCCATCATTGCAGGTATAAGGGAATTTGTGATAATCAATGACTTACAAGTGTTGCAAAGTTTAGCACCAGCAGTAAAACAACAACAAAAGATCCTATCAGAAGTAAATAAGTTCGATATCGAGCTGTCGCTGTACTTTAAGGAGAAGCATCATAGATGGCCAGTTTATAAATAATAATTTGTTAGATAAATGCTTTCAACTACAGTAGCATTAGTAGTAAGCAAATCTAGCGATAGTTCAATTATCAATATTCCATGAGGTAATTTTATTTACTACTTTCCAGAATATTCATTGATTATATGCCGGTAATTACAGTTGCATTGTACAGTGGTAGAACACAAAGAGAAAAAGATAGATTGGCAGAAGCGATCACTGATAATGTCGTAGATATATTAAAAGCGGAGAGAAAGGATGTTGTAATAATATTTCAAGATACACCCCATGGAAACTGGTATGCTTCAGGTATTTGTATCTAAAAAAGTAGATTCTCTACGTATAACTAAACCAAAATATTTGTTTTAAATTCCTCTTGCTCTTTCAAGTTGTTGGAATTTTCTTTGTGTTAGTGATTCTAACCTTCGCTGTTGCCTTGTTTTTCTCATTTTATTAATTCACACCATGCTTTCTTTGTATTTACTTCTTTCTTCTATAGTGAGGATGATGTTGTAGGAGTAATTTCTCTTGATACTTCCTCAAATGTTTTTGAATTGTTAACACCTATTCTAGAAAACTCCTTTACATTATCCCTTGCGTTTTGAACAGATCTCTTGAATGCATCTAAATTTGCAAACATAGCACTGTTAACTAGTTTAGTTACCGCAATTGTATTGTCTGCAAAAGCGCTAACTAACTTTGCGTAATGTTCACTCATATCCTTTGGAGGTGTCCAATTCGATGTAACTGCCCTGTTTGCTGTCTCTAGTTGAGGTAGCCATGCTGATTGAAATGAATTGATAATTTCCCTTTGAGATTCTAAGTAGTGATCTGCAATCTGCCTGGCTGCTTGAATAGTCTCTTCCTGATACTCGTTTACAATTTGAGTATAATGTGGGATATCTTTGCTTGCTTCATCTGTTGTTCTTTTGATGTTGTTCTTGGTTTCATCTAATGCTTTATTGATATGTTCTTGTTCTTCTCTCAACAACAATATAAGATGTTCTCTCTGTTTTCTTTGCTCTACTTGTCCTTTTGTTGTTACTTCTTGTTCTTGTGTTGCTTGTACTTTTGTTGTTGACATATTATTTATCCCTATAACATTTATATAGAAGATTAACTATATATGCATGACTATGGAATAGTTCCTGTACTATGTACTGAAAGCATCATCTTGTCTTTAGTTCTAGCCATTCACTATGTCTACCATCAGATAATTTGCCCTAATGTAAAAATCCATCAATGTTTACTAAACCAACAATCATGGACAAAAAGATGAACATCTACCTGTAGGCGACAGTTTCATAGACCATCAAATAGCAGTAGCCGATTTTAGCAAGAATCAAGGTTCTTGTATTTGCACCTTTTTATCCACACGATAGCTTATACTTTCATAACATTTCTTATTTGTATGACACGATACTGAGCAGTTTTCTTAAGGTGTGATGCGGTAAGAGAATAGGGGCAGGTCAAATATATCTTCATCAACAATATCAAAAACAACGGAACAAGAAAATGAAGTCCTCGCTAGACAATTTCACATGAACATATTTCAGAAAGGAGAGTTCGCTCTAGCAGATGAAATTCTAACTCCAGATTTTGTTCTACACAATCCTGTACTTCCTTTAGAGTTGACTAAAGGTCCAGAGGGTGTAAAGAGATTTGCATCGGGTAATGGATAGTTGTCCAGGACATCAATTTACACGTCACGAAACGATATCCAAAGGAGACAAGGTATTGATCCGATGGACATTTACTGGCATAGCCAAAAAAGACTTTTTAGGTGTATGGCCTTATGAGATAATAATGTATAGTCAGCTATATTACTGAAGGATTTGAAACAAATTCCTTGTATTATGTTGTCTGTTAAGCTTCCCTATTATAGGAATAGGATAACCACAATTGTTACAACGGTTGTTATTATCTAAGTTCCATGAGCCTATGCTATATCCATAACGTTCTATTGCAATGTTTTTGCATTCAGGACAATAAGTATGTTCTAATGGATGGCCTGGAACATTGCCAAGATAGGCATACTTTAGGCCTTCTTCTTTTGCAATATCATGATGCTTCTCCAGAGTTTCAATTGGTGTCATACCAAATTCCATCATCTTGTAATCTGGATGGAATCTCAAGAAGTGAATCGGAGTATCAGGTCCTAGTTCATCATATACAAATTTGCACAGTTTTCTTGCAGCTTGTAGATCGTCTCCTACCTGTGGAACGATAAGGTCTGTAATTTCTGTATGAATGAATGTCTTGTCTCTTATCTCTTTTAGTGTTTGAAAAATAGGATCTGCATTTGGAATTCCTATATATTGTCTTACAAACTCTTGTTTACCACTACCTTTAAAATCAACTGTTATACAATCCAAAAACTTGCTCATCATACCAACAGAGTCAGGCGTATCATAGCCATTTGAAACAAAGATATTAAAGATACCTTTTTTGTGGGCCTCAATTCCACAGTCTTTTGCAAATTCAATAAAAATAGAAGGTTCATTATATGTGTAGGCAATACCATGAGCGCCATACTCATAAGCAGTCTGAATGACTTCTACAGGTGTCATCTCTGTACCTTCTATTTTACGTCGCTGTGAAATATCATAATTCTGACAGTATTTGCATAGCCAGTTGCAGCCTGTTGTGGCGATAGAGTAAATTGCTGTACCTGGTTTGTAATGTGTCACAGGTTTTTTCTCTATTGGATCTATATGACCTGCGATAACTCTACCATATACATATAAATATAAACTGCTATTTGTGACTCCTCTGATACCACATAAACCTGTTTTACCTTCTGGGATTTCACATAGCCTAGCACATGCAGTACATTTTATCCTGCCATTTGGAAGTTTAACTTGCAGTTCAGCTTCCTTACCTGTTACTTCACTCTGCTGCATGATATTATATGGTTGCAATAAGATATAAAATTATAATAGACCAGGAAACTTATCTTTAACCTATAACAATTCCAAAGCCTTTAGTATTCTATTATGACTTCTGATCTATTGCAACTGACTTTAGTAACACTTCATTTTTATGACACAAAAACAAAGGTAATCTATTTACTAGATTTAGAAGACTTCCAATCAGCTTTAATTGGTTGGGACTTTCCTCCTTTCAGTTTTTGTATATAGTTATATGCTGATAACGCTGCAATACTTCCTTGACCAGCAGATATCACAGCTTGTTTGTATGGTACATCAGTAACATCACCAGCTGCAAATATTCCAGGTGTTGAAGTAGCACAATATTTGTCTACAATGATTTCATTGCTACTGTTTAATTGAACCAATTCTTTTATAAAATCTGTCTTTGCAATATATCCCATTTCAACAAATATACCATCTACATCAAGTTTGGATTCCGATGATGAGGATAAGGAGGATGTTGATTTGGTCTTAGTATTAGCGATAGTTAACGATTCAACCTTTGATGTACCGTTGATTCCTTTTACGATTGAATTAGGCATAAACGATACATTCTTTTCATTTTGCAGTAACCTAATAGTTTCTTCTGTACCTATTGGAGTACTGGTTTGATGAATTATGTATACTTTTGAAGCTATTCCTTTGAGAAATAGCGCAGCATCCAAGGATGGATCACCAATGCCAACTACTCCGACTCTCTTTTGCTTAAATAAAGGACCATCACAAACAGCACAGTAAGAAACTCCTTTTCCTTTGAACTGCTGTTCTCCAGGTACATTTAGATCTCTTGGAGTTTTACCAAAAGCAAGTATTACCGCAGATGCTAAATATTCGTTATTGCCACTTGTTTTTATTTTAAAATAATTCTTTGTAGGTTTATTGTTTTCTTCTTCTTCGCTATATCCTACTATGGAAGTAACCTCTTCATATGCAAATTTTGTTCCAAAACTCCTAGCTTGTTCTTCAAATTTAGTCATAAGTTCATATCCACCGATATGATCAAATGCAGGATAATTCTCTATGTCATTTGTTAAAAGTGCCTGTCCTCCGATGTCTTTTGTAATTAATAAGGTATTTAGACCCTGGCGACTAGCATACAAAGCTGCCGATAGGCCTGCAGATGCTCCTCCGATAATTATGACATCCCATTCTTCTAATGAAGGTGGCATGATGGAAACTTCTCTTAAAAGTCACGTAAATCTACATAATAACCTTGAGTTAGAGAACATGGCACGTATAGTGCTAGCCTTTTATTTTTATGCTTGCTCTTTTTCTTCAGCTTTGTGTTTTTCATTATAGTGTTGTATATATTTTGAGTCCGTTTCAAATACTTCATTGCATTTGCTACACATAACAACAATGTATATAGTGTGAAGATTGATATTTGATTATCATGTTCGATATAATAGAAATTATATCTTATTAATGGGATAAAATGGATATGTTTAAGCTAAGCTCGTCATGCCCCAGATAGCAACTGTTGTTTTATCAAACCGCCAAACTCTGTATCTGATACTGTTCTTTTTGCTTGTATTATATTAGAAGCGTCATTACCTGCAGTGTATCTCAGTTGAGGACTCAAAACAGCCGCTGGCAGGAGCAAGAACTTACTTATGGCTCCATGTCATTTTCTAAAATGCTTGTAATGTAAGAAAAGTACGCGGGTTCACTGACTAGATATTCGGTTACATTTACCTTATGTTTCTTTGTGTCGCGGTGCTGCTTTGCAAGGACTGAGTTGCCGAATACTGCGTTACATTCTTCACACCATGCAGCGAAGTTCCTTCTGTATATATCAGGGAGACAGCTGGGCAATATTCTACCACATATTAGTGCGCTTCTCTCCCTTTAAGGTTTGTTATCTCGCTTGCTAGTTTATCCTAAACATGCTACACTGTTAAGTGAGAAGCGTACCTTGCGATGATCAATAGCATTATCCTGCATATATTAAGCACATCGTGTCTTTCTATAGAAATATAGCTACTAAGGGGGAAAAATTCTTTACGCGATAGATCCGGCATTCCTGTTAGCATTAAGAAAATTTACCCTTTATGATTATTTTTTATTATGGTGGTCTATTATCAGCACGATGTTTTTGTTCGGGGGAAGCAGCCATTTTTTGATGGCAAAGATGTATCATGGTAGTAGTTACATGTCTTAGTTTAGCTTCGACAGCAATATTTTCTGTACACACCTTCTGCAACAATCCAGTTCGTCAGGTAGATCTTTTTCCCCTCCTCATACACTTTAATGTCAGTAGAATGTCTCTGAACGTGTTTGGTTCTGTTATAAAAATTTCTCCATTTTTCTCCATTTTTACAATTTGTAGGATCTAACCTTTTAGCTTCTGCATCAAAAACTTCCTGCTTTCTATCTTTACCATCGATATTAACAAGTAGTTCCAAGGCATTGAACATATTTTTGAATTTAAATAGCCTACTTCTATCATGTGTTGGGGGATTAATAAATTGATGACAATAAATATCTCTCTGGAATATGTGATTCATAACACCTTACGTCTTTATCATATGTTGAAGAATTATCAATTTAAAAGCATTGCCTAACTAAAAAATAATGCTTAGAGGTGGAGCTATTCTGGCTATATTTTTCATTACGGATAAGATAACTCTACAGCATGAATATGTTTACATTGACACCTCTATACAGATGGTATGCACAAGAGTAGACAAAGCGTAACTCAGTTAGTTGAATATTATAGGAACCACTCCCCGATTTCTGTCATATATATTCTCATTGATCCTTTAGCTAGAGCTATCAGTTCTGCTTGTTGTCTACGTACGCTCATTTTAGACTCCCAAGCGCTGCTCTTGGACAGCATAGTCACCAAAGCAGCGGGGCAAATGTGTTATATTGCTGCCACCAAAATTCACAATTGGGGTGGAGCAGATATTTCGTTGTATTTCTGATCTTTAGCTTCAACCTCAGCCTATATGACATTGTTAGGATTATCATCAATATTGTCATAATCAAATATGGCATTATCCAGGACATTTGATCTCTTCTTTAACGCTTCTTCTTTTACCATCTTCATTCTTGTTTGGTTCCGCATTTTGTACAGAATTTGGATCTTGTCTTAAGGTTTGACCCACATTCAATGCAAAATTTGGATTCTGGGTTATTGTGTGGTTCCCTGTTTGATGGACTTGGTTTTGAGGAAATTACGTTGCCGTGTCTATCCTCCTTATCTTTAAGATAAAGCATTATCCTTGGAATCTGTTCTTTTTCGTCTCTAGTGCTTACTTGCTCACACAGCCATATCACAAATTCTTTTAATATCAAATCTGGCGTAGAAAATGTAAGAGAATGAGTAGACATGTATTCATCAGTTGCAGATCTGGCATCTAATGTCTTCATTTATCAATAAGTATAGTATACATAATCTATCAAATAATCTTTTTTAGGCAAGCTATATGCATAATACACTAAGAAATGCATTGGTTAATGGTTC
>JBJMFM010000168.1:0-3116 GCA_045808425.1 Nitrososphaeraceae archaeon
ACAGAATAGTACTAATCTACCCTCACTAGTCGCAAAACAGCACGTAGCCTTTTTCTTGCAAATCTTACACCGGACAAGTGGTTGGAGTAATAGAGGCAGTGACCTCGCTGTTAATGATAGCCTTATTTCTCTAGTCATATCTACATCTCTCATATCCATCACGTACAAACTCCCTGTCTTTAATTGAGAATATCTTACAGTACTGCAAAAAGCAGTCTTCGCACAAGATGATAAGTTGTTTCGGTACTATGACTAAAGGTTTTGTTGCTCCTGGACTCCTACACTTTTGGCAGACGTACCAACTATGGGCTGTACTCTTTTGAAGAATATCCTGGGTCATTATTTATCTCATTCTCCACCTATCTGTGATTTGTTACTACTGAGTTTGGTCTTGTTGCTGTTGCTCTTGTTGTAGTGGTTCTTCATCTGGTAACACTTCCATTGTTTTTGTGTTTCGGCTGTTTTTGTTGCTTCTCTTGTTTTGATTGCATTATCACTTCTATTGCTAGTGCTGTTGTTGTTCTTGCGGTTTTTATAGAATTTTTTGTTTTTGCTGTATTATTTGCTATTTTTGTTGCAAATACCGGTATACTTCGCATAACATTGCTAATGATTATTATTTTCTTAAATATTATGCAGATGGACTCTATAGGACTATAAGGTAATCCTCCTGCTCTAAGACGAGTATGTGAGAGGCTCATTGTCAGCTGGCTCTGTAGTGCACTTTCAGATGATAATTTGGGCATGGCTCTATCATTTCTTTCTTGTAATCATTTTTCGATCATATCGTTATTCTTGAGAATGATGATAATTATCTCTAGCTCAAATCCTGCCATAATTCGCGCAACAATGCTTTTAGATAGAATAATCCAAGATTTATGTTTGTCTGAGGCTTTGTGTATTACTTCGTAAGATGCCTTAGCTTAATTTCATAGTCGATCATAGTCGATCCCCGACGCCTATGTAGTTCAGTAACAGAATTGATTGGCCATAGTTAATGAAGTAGAAAATATTTCACATATTCCGCAGCTTTGAGTCATAATGCAATTTTTCCCTCCGTTAGTATGTTTTACTTCTTTCGATGTTGAGGAGAAGTAGTGGAATTTGCGAGTTCGGTGGAACCTGAAACAATAACGGTCCTTTCGAAGGACCCTTTACTTTTGATAGAAGCACAGCTTTAAAGTTTGCCTTCTTGTGCAAGTAAAATATCAGTCAATCTTGCAAAATTTTAGTTTGCTTGTTATTTATCGTTGACTAAATTTGATTTGCATGTGTGGGTGCCGATGAAGCTGATGCGCGACTCATGAGCCACCATCACTGTCCGCAAACGAAAATTTGAATAAATCGGAAGTATTAATTCACATGCTCAACCCAGACTTTAGATATGCCATCGAAGTGAGAAATAGACATCATGGTGGCTTGATAGTAAGGAATTTTATAAACTTCATCTATCTGACAATAACATTTGTTTAGCCTAGAGCCAACTGGATACAATTTATACTCCACAAAAAACCTCAGACTTTGTCTTGCTGCGCTTTATTGGAGACGGAGTATTGACGAGAGAAGAATAAGGATAAACTTTAGTATTAGCAATAATAAAACAAGTAAATAAGTTAGTGATTTGATATCAGAGTTACGAGCAGGCTAGGAGCTTTTTACCAGAAGCACAGAAATATTCTACAGCTTAACAAGAATATGATAATTTCAGGTGCCGCAGGTTTCTTTATCAGTGCAATAGCAGCGGAGGTATATTCTATGCACACTCAGGATGACCTGATTAATTCAGTAGCAACGGTTCTTACAGGTTTTGCTGTTTCTATTGTCGTATTTGCCATTCTTTTTCATATGGATAACAAATACATGTATACTGACAAATATACAGAAAAGATAGACTTCAAGAAACTTAAACAGGTTCTCAAGAAGCTGATGGCCGCAGGGTCAGTATTTGAAATAGTTAACAACTGCGCTAGATTAATCATACTATACCCATTGTTCACAGTGGACGTGGATCCATTTAATGCATCAATGTTATCGTCTCTGGCCGCATCAGGTCTATCATATCTATCCATAAATTTAATGTTAAGACGCTCTGGGCTTTTTCAGACAGGGAATAAGAGTGATTTCTATTTAAAGAAATAAGCACATCATTCATGGTAGTAGGATGGATGATGGCATTAGTGGGATATTTCAAGAGCCTTAAACATCATTTTAGAAATTAAAACATTGAAGAAGCTAAGGAGTTTATCTGCGGGTTCGGTAGGATTCGGAGACTTCATGTAGTTGGGTACAGGTTTCCTATTTAGCTGTTTTTGTTGAAGAATTATCGATAAGAAGATCAGATCATTTCCATACTCTTTAGAATATGAACCTAAATTAATTGGAACTCCCTAACTCCTAATTCGTATCGTGTATCATGGATAGCTCGAACCTGGAAAGTATAACATTGTAGGGCGCAATAATGCACTTGGATCTAGCTATGGGTCTAGTAGGTGCAGGGACCCAAGGCAATATGACGTCTCCGGGAAATATGACATCCGCAGCAGGCTCCACCACTAATAATAGCACAGGCTAATGAGAAAAGGTTGTAAGAAGGGTCACAAGACTCTATCTCTTTCTTTTCTTCTTCAATACCCAATCGTGGTACTAAGCGGTAGCATGTAGAAGACATCAATGATGGATAAAGAATGCGTGTGCGTGAACGACGTATCTCACTCACCTTCTTTATTTCCTTTATTTTTTGCTGCTCTCTCCCTATATACATAATATGTTAGTCTGATTGTAATGTTCTTATTGAGACAATACAGCTGCCTTTTTAGGAGACTTTGGCATGAATTCCAAAATTGTTGCTACATTCTAAAAATTAATAGAAAGATCAATTAAACAACCAAAATAGAGTAACGGCTACTAATATACAATGTAGCGGGAGATAGAACTGCAAATGATGAATATTTCAAACACCAAACCTTCTCTTCTGCGAGAAAAAGAAGACGATCACAAAGAATCCAGCAGCAGCGACTAATGGGAGACTTGATGAAAATTCTGGGACTGTTGTGGCTGCCGTAATATTAGCGCATTGTGTTGCATGTCTGCGACTGTAGATGTTTGATCCTTATCCG
>JBJMFM010000169.1:0-6939 GCA_045808425.1 Nitrososphaeraceae archaeon
TCATTATCTCTTCCAAGTTGACGAAGACTAAAGGCTTTGTTATATAAAGCAGTAATGTAGGTAGGTCTTATCGCTAAAGCTTTATCAAAATAGGTTATAGCTTCAGAATACTTTCCTGAATCTGCAAGGGCTATACCTTTATGATTCAATACAGCAGCATCAGTAGGATCTATAGCTAGAGATTTATCATAATAACTAATAGCATCATCGTATTTTCCTAATGAATATAGAGCATAGCCTTTGTTATCCAGCGTTGCAGAATCATTAGGTCTTATCGCTAATGATTTATCATAATACGTTATAGCAGCAGTATAGTTTCCCAAGTCATTAAGAGCTAGCCCTTTGTTGTTGAGTGCAGTAGCATAGTTAGGTCTTATCGCTATAGCTTTATCATAATAACTAATAGCATCATTGTATTTTCCTAATGAATAAAGAGTAAAAGCTTTGTTGTTGAGTGCAGTAGCATCAGTAGAATTAATAGCTAAAATCTTGTCAAAATATGTGATAGCTTCATTATAACTTGCTGAGCTCAGAAGGTCTAATCCTTTTTTATTTAATATTGAAATTGATGATGATTGATTATTAGTATCAGTATTGTTCTGTTCAGATAATGCATAAACCAGTCTTTCATTAGGATAACCGCCAATGGATAATGACGACAATAATAATACGTAGGCTACTACAAATATTGCTGCACCAATACTAATACCCCCAATTAATGACATTGTTTTTGGTTTCTAGTAGTTTTGTCTATCCAATATATGTTGTTGCCCCAAACGATACCATTTCTAGTGGTGAAGTTTCGCGAATTTGCAAAGAATGCATTTGGATAGATTTCTCAGCCCCTCCTCCGCTAAATGAAAATATAGTTGATTGGAATAAGGGCATCTGAGTGTGATGGCTTACCCATCTTCTTAAGACACTAAGGGGGTTTGGCAAGACTTTAAAGTGTATTAAAAACTTCACAAATGAATCTGATCAGTATTACTTAACCCATAGAGGTTAAAGTCTGCAAGGCAATGTGAGACTAATGGAGTCAGAAGAAACACATTATAGTAAAATAGGTGAATTGATTGTGCTACCGGTGTATGATTGATTGAAAAAGGATTTATTTTTTGATGAAGCGTCAAATACAGTATATGACCAACTTGCAAAAGATTCGTCTGTACAATCTCATGTAATGTTAAATATTGAACAATTTGATATAGGACAGAGCTATGTTACAGCTAAAGTGCAAAATAGATACGGAGAGAAAGTTACTATTAACATACAAGGAGGTAGACCAGGAATAGAGCTTCAGGAAAGCTTCTTCAAAGTAAAAGGAGAAAAACCTCCATCGTATGCCTATTTGATAACGAAGTTAGTAAAGGATGGTAAGATATTGGCTAGGAAACTTCCAATTATCGGACAAAGAGATTGGCTATTGATTTATGAAGATACATTGCTTGGGCTCTCAGTAAAAGATGCATATGACGAATTGGAAATTGTGTTAGTCTAATTCATATCTTTTTTTATGGTTCAAAAACAACATTAATTTTTAAATAAACTATATCCTCGGCGTGATCAACAAAAGTAATATGATGTTATTCTTGTTACTTCATGTTAACAGTATGCTGTTGTTCTTGCCGATTTATTGGTATAATTTTGGAATTTTGAAAGACATACAATCATACACCTACTTATGACAAATCATAAAGCATTCTTACCAAAGTAGTATAGCAACTTGCTGATATCTTAAATCATGCTTAAAAACTTAGGATACTCATGTGGTAATTTCTCGGAATAATAATAGTTCTGAAAGGACAGAGGTATTGCATGGTGAGGAAAATGTAATGAATGCAATACTACGATTTTTATCCCAAGCACACAGAATAGATTCTTGTGGTGACCTTAAAGCTCTTTCTGCAGCTATTGGAGTTGAAGCATACAAGAAATTATTATTTGACCTTAGAAATAGAGGTATTAAATTAAGATACATTACTGAGATCACCAAAGAAAATATTCAATATTGCAAGGAGATGATGAAGTTTGCTGAAGAGGTTAGTCATGTAGACGGAATCAAGGCAAACTTTTTTTTTGTTAGTGAAACTGAGTATATTGCTACAGCTGCTCGACAAGAAGCGCAATCAGTACCACAGGTTATCTATAGCAATGTTAAGGATATTGTAATGCAGCAACGATATATATTTGAGAGTTTTCGGAATAGGGCAATTTCTGGTGATCAGAAAATAAGACAAATAGAAGAAGGAGTTGATTTAGGAAAGACTGAGATAATTCAGAATTCATACAGAACTAAAGAACTATTCATCGACTTGGTGAGTTCAGCTGCTGATGAAATATTATTAATATTGCCTACGGTCAACGCATTCTATAGAGAAGAACGTATAGGATTAATACACTTACTCAGAGAAGCAGTAGAACAACGTGGTGTAAATGTGAAGGTTCTAATTCCTTCTAGTGATGCTATCGAAAGGATACTTCAAAAATCAGAAAAGGGTGAAGAAGAAAAACAAAAGAAGTTTGAAATTAGACGAATAGACCTAACATCAGAAATTAAGAATACTATCTTAGTGACTGATAGAAAAACCTCTCTGGTAACAGAACTGATAGACAACTCAAAAGAGAATTTTGTTGAAGCCACAGGATTAGCAACTTACTCGACAAGCGAACCAACAATAAAGTCTTATACTTCCATTTTTCAGAATTTTTGGAAGCAAGTGGAACTATACGAACAACTAAAAATTCATGATAAAATGCAAAAAGAGTTTATCGACATAGCAGCTCATGAGCTTAGGACTCCTATTCAACCTATACTCAGCTTATCTGGAGTTCTCCGTTCAACGACAAAAGACACAAGCCAGTATGAACTACTAGACGCAATTATCAGAAATGCAAAAAGATTAAGGCAACTCACAGAGGATGTTTTAGATGTTGCTAGAATAGAAAGCAAATTACTTACGTTAAGGAAAAACCACTTTGATCTAAAGAAACTAATCCTGAATACTATTGCAGATTACACGACTCAGATAATAAAGGAAGGCAAGGATAATAAAGTAAAGATGGAGCTTGCAACTAAGGAAGGAGAAGATTATAATGTATATGGCGATAGAGAAAGAATAACCCAGGTTATTTCTAATCTATTAAATAATGCCATTAAATTTAGTGAGGAAGGAACCATTATAGTAAAGATAGAGAAGAGTAAAAATAACAAGGACAACAACAAAGAAGGAGTAGTTGCTGTCGTCAGTATACAAGACACAGGCAAAGGAATAGATCCTACTATCAGAGACAAGCTTTTCGAGAAATTTGCAACCAAATCAGAAAAAGGAATGGGCTTAGGATTGTATCTATCGAGAAAAATAATCGAAGCAGACGGCGGGGAAATATGGGGCTCGAATAATACTAATGGTAAGGGAGCAACATTTGGCTTTAGTTTACCATTGAATAACAGCTTAAAAAATGCTGAGTGAAAATGAAATTTGGGGGCTGTCTGTTTACTCCACTAAATCCAATATAATCAGGATATGCATTTATTCTGCAATCCATCAAGTTGGATTGTTTGAACCTAGCAATTGCTTCTTCCTTGCTATAAACAGTATATTGCTTTCCCAGTGTTTTGGTAAATATTGTTCTGGGCCAGATAGTTGATTCGTTTCCGAAATGGCTTGTGATAAAGTGAAGTCCTTCTTCTATCGAAATATTTTGGGTAGTAAGGGGGAAAATTTCTTCATGCATTGTATCGTTGCTGTCAATATAGCTTGAAGAAAAAATACCCCTACTCGCTCATTATTTTTTATTATATCAGAAGCCATTATGGCTTGTTGCCACCTTCTGCGTTTGGGGAAGCCGACTCCTTTATTCTATAGATATTATAATCTCCAGTCTTCTCTATTTTACCAATTTTTACCATGTGCTCAATCATCAGGACTGCTTCTCCTACAAAGAATTGTCCTGTTGATACCAATCTTTGTTGCAGTTTGTCAAAATCAACTAACCCATTATTATCGCTTGGTAACTCTTCAAAAACATGCCAAAATATTGGTTCTTTTTCTTTATAGTCCGGAGAAAACTTTATCTCTTCTTCCACTTCTTCTTTTGGTTCCAAGTCTACTTTACTACCATTATAGTCCACATCTGGAGTATTATCATTATTTAGTAAGCTTGAATTATCATTATTATTATCGGTAGTAAGAGGTATTTTTTCTTCAAGCTGCTGATCACTAGAAGCTAAATTAGTGGTAGTGGGGGGAGATTTTTCTTTATGCGATTCTGCCCGCGTGTTATACCAGATCAGACATGTCTCTTTCTGATCCTCTCTGTCTAGCCTGGACGTCATACTTGCTAGTTCTATTCCCATTAGAGAACTAATATCATAGTATGGATTCGATGAAATGTACAGGACGTTTTCTATCTATTTCCCTAACGGTAGGCTAAAGTAAAAAGTAGATCCTCTACCATCAGTATTATTTTGAGCCCAAATCTTTCCCCCGTGAGCTTCCACGATACTTTTCGAGATAAACAAGCCTAACCCAATGCCTCTTTTAAAAGGAGAACCTGTAGCAAACTTTGAGAATAAGTTTGGTAAGATATTAGAAGGCATACCTATGCCTGTATCCTTTACCTTTACAATAACTTCGCCTCCCTTGTCTGTCTTCTTCTTTTCTGTTGTAATGTATATGGTTCCCTCATTTGTAAACTTAATGGCATTATTAAGCAGATTTGAAATAACTTCTTGGATTCTTACTTTGTCTGCTTTTATGGAAACACCCTTTCCTTCTTTTACTTCTACTTCAAATATTAATTTTATAGCATTATTGTTGTAGCGAATATTAATTTGATTTTTTATATCATTTATTACAGCCTCTATCTGTTCATTTAGATCGAATTGTTCTTTATTGAGGTTCAGAGAATGACTTTCGATTTTTGTAACGTTAAATATATCATCTGTAAGTTGCTTCAACCTTTTTGCATTTCTGATAACGGTATCCAATAGTTCAATCTGCTCAGTATCCTTTATTCTGGACTGAATAATTTGAGTTAAGCCAAGTATTGGCTGTATAGGAGTTCTTAATTCATGAGATGCTATATTGATAAATTCTATCTGCATATTGCCATTCTGTTTTATCTCTTCGTTAGACAAAGCAAGCTCTTTGTTAACTGCAGCAAGCTCTTTGTTTACTTTTGCAAATTTTTCATTAGCTTCTTCTAATTCCTTAATGACTAATGCGAGATTATTATCTGATTCCAAAAGAGCATTGTTTGATTTATTTAGCTCTTTTACCTTTAATTTAAGTGCGTTATGTGATGCTAAAAGAGAATTGTTCGTTTTTTTTAATTCTTCAGTTTTTGCGATTAACTCTACGCTCTTTATAGTAAGCAAATCTTCCGTACTTAATTTACGGCTTCTTTCCGTGGGTATCGTTTTATTGTGGTTCACCATTATCCCCTCCTCCTCTGCTATGACTAGATTTACCTATGTTTACAAGGGCAATGTGTGAAGTACTAATAGAAGGGACAACGATCAAACTCAGAAGCAATGACATTAAGAAAGAGCCCGAGCCTAGCAGCAGAGTTGAGGAGTGTTTATCTATTGCAATACTTTAGTATATAAAAAGCAATTATTATAGTTTCTTTTTATTTTTGCCAATTTATTGATACTATTCGTTTTATATCCCACAAAATAACATTTATTGTAAGTATATGTCCCCTCAATAAGTCATGGCTGAACTCTTTGAGTTTTCTGTCTGCTAAGTATATATAAAACGGTAGTGCAGTGGATTCGCCTTGCAACTTTCTATCTATTACAATCTTGTCATCACAACAAATAATGCCTTTGGAAATGGATCTAGAGTTCCTTGATAAACTGTTTCTTTTATACTGTCTATTCTGAAGTATTTGCTAAACAAATCTCTTATCTCCTTTTGTGAAAACTTGTATGGACCTTCTTGCCTAGGTTCTTTGTTACTAAAGCACTTCAAGAACAATGTCCCACTATCTTTCAATATTTGTTTTATTTTGGTTATGTATCTTTGTCTGTCTGCTGGTAAGAGAACATGAAAACAACCTCGATCAAAGATATAGTCAAATTCATTCTCTTTAAGCTTGGAATTTAGGATATCGTCTACTATAAAATTAACATTTTTCTGATTAGCATAAACATTTCCTGCTCTATTAACTGCTGATTCAGATAAATCAGAACCTATAACATTAAAGCCTCTTTTAGCAAGCAATACAGCTTGTGTAGCTGGACCAGTACCAAGGTCAAGGAATTTACCGCTGCTAATCTTTCTACGATTTAATTCTTCTTCTAAATCATAATCAAGGTTTTGATTATACCATGGCATAGTCTCTACCTTTTGACTTTTGTATAATGTCTCCCAATCGGGAAAGTCTTTAGACAACTATGAATAGCTGGAGCCTCTAAAGTATATTATAACTTTAGCAGATTTTTGTTTGTAGGCTCTAGAAGGTGCATTGGTTGATTTACCATGTCTATATCATAGAAGAATCTACTAGTATGTGCCACTACATGTTCGGAAAGAAATTTTGATTTCCCCCACCATGTAGTTGGCGACTACATACTACATGTTCGTGATGCTTTTCTCCCTAATCTCCTTCCACCGTGTCAAAATAGTTGCTAATTTGATCCATTTGACTTTTATTATCATAACTTTTTCATCTCTAGAATACTCAGCGTTCTAATGCTTTGAGGTTAGGTACCTCCCCGATTTTTGGTAGGAAAGATGAGCAACAACTATACCATCATACACTACAACGAATTGAAAATTCGGGGACGCAAATTGCCATGATTCAGAATCATGATTTAGAAAGAAAACACTTATAGCTATGTATGAATTAGTACTAGTATGTTTAGTACTACTAACGGAAAAGAGAAGAAATAACGTGAAGTATAGATGTGACCATTGTGACGAATACCAT
>JBJMFM010000170.1:0-7941 GCA_045808425.1 Nitrososphaeraceae archaeon
TTTTGACTATGCAGAAATAGGTGTAGAAGGTCCTGAAGGTAATCCAGACATAATCAATAAGAGGAAGCATGAAATAATAAAGTTGCTTGAGAGATTCAAGCAAAAACCTATTGCTCATACAGCCTACTGGATAGATTTAGGTTCAGATTATGATTACATTAGACATGCATGGATTCTTGAGGCGATACGAGAAATTAAAACAGCAAGAAAGCTAGGCATAGATCTAATAAATTTTCATGCTAACATAAATGGTATGTTTTATGGACAAAAAAGAAAGCTAGCTTTGGATAATTTGGTAAAAAGTCTTAGAGAAATTGTTAGCCAAGCTAAAAAGTACAACGTAGATGTAATGTTAGAAAATGTTCCACTTTCAAATGGAGTACACAGCGTACATGAATTCAAATATATTATTGATAACGTTTCCAGACTATTTGTTCATTTAGACATCCCGCATGCTTTTACCTCTGGAGGAATGGCATCAATAATTGAGTACATAAATACATTTAGAGATAAAATAATTCATATTCACTGGCATGACAACCATGGAAACAGAGACGAACATCTACCTATAGGCGAAGGTTTCATAGACCATCAAATCGCAGTAAAAGCATTAAAAGAGATTGATTACGATAGAACAATTACTTTAGAAGTTTTTACAAATAGTAATGATGCTAAATTATCTGCAGATAAACTCAGGACCATGTGGTCAGCTTAGGAGCAATGTATACAATGGTTATGTTCTTTACATTATCAATTTTTTGTATTTCTTCAATCTTACTGTCAAATTCAGACTCATGCCACTTAGCTGAAACTTCAACTGCGTTTTGTCCCATTAGGGTGTGTTAGACTAATAATACCGCCATCTATTTTGTTGACTGATTTAATAATTTGTGCGTATACTTTATCGTCAATAACATTACCTAATATATAAAACGAAACTTGAATATTGTCTGACACATGAATACAGCCTATAAGAGATATTATTATATCCTAGCATTGTAAGTGCAACATACATAGTCCTAATGGTCTCGCTACCCGGGAAGGAGTTGTGCTATCCGTGAATCTCTTCCTCTAATGCTTCTTTAAGCATATGCATATGTCTTTTTCTATCTTTTTTGATGGTTTGCCATATTTCTACTACTTTTGTCTTATTGGCTTTCTGTGCATCTCTGATATAAGTTTCAATTGTATCGTATATAAAGTCCGCATCCTTGCCTAGAACTTTTAAAATATCATACGCTGTGTCCGTTAATTCAGTCTCTCCTGCTGATGGGGAAGAAGATGACATATATTATCATAATAAAAGATGAATAAATATTTAACAGATATGATGGGTCTACTATCATAGTACTACTGCCCAAACACAGGATATCGAATTAAACCCGTATTAGGATAGTTGGCCTATCTCCTATAGCAAACTCCGTATTGATCAATACACCTGATTATAGAGGTATTCGTCAATCCTTGTTATCGAGCAGTCTGCTGGAGCCAGCGCATGTCCTTTTTGCTGGCGTAAGTCATATAGCATTATATCTATCGTTACACTATCGCTACACCTGAAATGCAATACCATGAAACTCATAATAATATTACATGCTGTTCTAGCATATGTCGAATTTGTCAGAGCAACAACAACCTCATCCGCGATTAGGAGTGGTCACTATACATGATGCATGCCCAGCTTTTTCTACAAAGATATTCGAATCAGCTGATGATCTAGAGAGACTAAACATAAAATACAATATTGCATTGGTACCATTCTTTAATGAAAAGGAAGACCTTCCCAGATTCCCTGAATTTGTTGACAAGATCAAATCATATAAGAACTGTGAAATTGTTTTGCATGGTCTTTATCACGAGATGAAAAATGGTCAATTTGATAACTTTCATACAACTAAAGAAGCAGACGCAGAGGAACAGATACGTGCAGGACTAGAAATATTCCACGAGGTAGGAATAAACACCAATGTATTTATACCGCCAGCATGGAAATTGAATAATAGCTCTATCAAAGTATTAGAAAAGTTAGGATTCAAATTAGCAGAAGAGCAAGAAGAATATTTAATATTACTTTCACAACAAGAGCTTAAAAAAATAAAACTCCCAAAGGTTTTAAATTGGGATTCTACTGGCTATCCAGAAAAGAATATTGTGAATATGGGCAGAGATGAAAGAGCCTTCAAATTGCAGGTGGAAGAAAAACCACAAATTATTAGAATAGCTTTGCATCCAAGAGACCCTGCAGAAGCAATAGAAGACCAAAAACAAATGATATCGACATTAAAGGATAGTGGTTATGAGATTCCAACATATACAGCACTTGTACCTAAATTGGAAGAATTAGTTCCTCCAACAGGACTAGATTGAATAATCAGATGAGTATACCACAAATGTTTCTGCAACCTTTTCATGCGAAATATGTAATGGGAAATTTAACTCGAGAGAAGAGCTAAAGCAACACACAATACAAGAACACACTGACTATACATCAGAGGGATATAACAAATCGTTATGGCGTACAGTCTTGGCCGCACTCTTTATAATGTTTGAATAGAAATGTTGCCCCGAATTTCTTAAATAGATATATCAATCAGAGGACTTGAGTATCTATAGCATAAGGAAAAAATATTTTCCAAGACAGCGGTATAATTTTTTCAAGATGTAACTTGCATATTCTTATTTAATGGTAGTATTAGTAGATGAGGATAGCATACTAGCAGAAATATGTGTAAACCCTGAATGAGATTCAAGCCATCCATACAGATCAGCTAATATATATGATGGTATTGGACCATGCTGCGTTTGCCACTGAGATGAAGGATAAAGCGTATGTCCAAGATTTGGATACGTTATCAGACTATGGTCAGGGTGATTTAGTTCCGTTAGTCTTTGCTGTAGGAGAAATGCTTGTTGAACTGGGCTTCCAGAATCATTTTGTCCATGAAGCATTAGAATGCCAGTAGATGATGAAACATTACCTATGATGCTCAACGTTGATTTTAAATTAAGAATTGATCTTAAATAAGTAGGACATGTGCTAGGATTCTCGCATTTAGATGCTTTAAACATGTCTTCAGATCTCTTCTCGAGTATAGGTTTGAGTTCTGTATTGATGTTTATGTTTATATCATTGTTGGGATTGTATTCTGATTTTAGAAGTTTAGTATTATTGGAATTACTCTGGGTAAGAAGCAGTGAGCTGATATTACCACCAACCATACTTTGGAAGATTTGATCTTGTGATGCTTCCTGCAATGAAATAGATCCATTATGATTTTTGTCCAATACTTCTTTAGCATATTCAAGTGGTAAATCAACGAACCCATAATGCGCTGCATCACGCGCCTTTTGAATTCTGGCATCTAAAAGCACTATATTCTTAATTTTAGTTGCTGGATTATCAATGGCAATTCTTGTAACAATTTCACCTCCTTCACTATGGCCAATTATACTTATCTTATTTGGATTGACTTCAGGCTGCTGTATTAGAACATTTAGAGCTTTCTGTGCATCTTGTACTAAATCATTGTATGTCATATTTTCCCATACATTGCTATCGAGAATTGTAAGATTTGCTCCTACTCCTCTCTTATCGTATCGAAGCACTGCAAATCCCCTCTCGGATAGATATTGGGCTATTTGAAAGAATAGGGTTGGTGGATATATCTTTGAACCTGTCTTGTTATCAATTCGAATATAGCCTCCAGAATAATTCATATCAGTTTGTCCAGCACCAGGAACAAGAAGAACCCCTGGAAATGGTCCTTTTCCAACTGCAGGATAAGTTAGCTGAGCGTTAGTCTTTACACCATTTCCTAGATCTATAACTAGATTTCTTTGTTTTATTGTCTGCAAGTATGATTGAGCATAAACTGCGGAATTCACAACACCATTACCATAAACCAAGAAAGATATAGAATAAAGACAAAGTATTGTAGATATTATTAGTGATATCTTCAACATGATAGAACAATATATCAGCTATAAAAGGGAATCTATGGATACAAATTAGAGCTAACAAAGAAAACAGATTATGCACAGCCTAATTTGTATATCATCATTATAATATGAACAACTAGATTAGGCTCCTTCCCGCTCAGCATACGGAGACATTTCTTAGAATGACTTAATCTTTTACAGCTTTCTATATTAAAGTATGTGCAGTAGAAATGAAGTCCGCAGATTGTGACGATAACGATCATGATTCATGTAGTGGCAAATTCTACAAACACGACGACATATCCAAAAAGAAGATCAAGGAACCATGCTCGTGTTCATGTCATTACAAGAAAAAAAGAAGACCTTAACGATGGAAGTAGCGCCAGGCACGTCCATAGGATCTTATTATAAATGCTAGATCATACTATTCCATTTGTTCGCATAAGTATACTCTTTATCCTATCACACATGTTACAATGCGCAGGACAATTATCATGAATACAAGTTATTTTTATAGAGTTGCAAGCAAAGCACCAAAGCTCTTTAGAATTAGTAGGAGGGAATGATGAGGTCATATTTGATGATGTTGTAATCTATATAATTTAAGAGCAATTGTGAAAATACTAATCTAAGACTTTTCATACATTTGACTATGTTTTTGGATAATAGTGTTATTCGTCTTCTACTGAATGCGGCTGTCTCTTTTCCTCTTCTTCTATTATTTGTTCTGGATCTACATTAAGCTGCTCTGATTCACGCTGTTTTTTTTTATTTCCTCTGCAGCCTTTATTGCTTTTGGCTCTTCTTCTTTCTTATCGTGGTTTTCATTTTCAGATGACAACATCATTGTTAGACTGGTTTTAACATATTAAGCATTTCCATAGCATAAACATCAATCTAAGATGTCTCTATAAATATAAGATTATTGGCTATTAGATGAAAAAGTTCTCATATGCAAACTAACCGAACTCATTACAGTTATATTTCCCAACTCCTTCCCTGTACTTTTAGTCCAAGCTTTTCCAAATCTGCTTTTGAAGGATAACATGGATGACCTTGGCCATGTTTCTTTATTACATGAGCTTCATAATCGCACTTGCTGTTTAGCTTAAAGCTGTCACAATAATAGCATTGAAATTCAAATTGCTGCTCTGGTTCCCTTTGTTCTGTATTTGTTGTTGGTGACACATGTGACGCTTGTGACACATCTGCTGAAGGTCGACTGTTACATATCTCCACATGTAATTTTTTCATTATTTTCTAGCATTTTATTTGAAATATTTGCATTTATTTGCTCATAAGTAGTGATTTCCTTATCGCTAGGCTGCTCTTTCAGGTGCTTGTCTAGCCCTACATGTGTCATATATGGTAAGTTCGTTAGAGCCATTATAGCATCTCTATGGCCAGAGCAAAATTGACTAATTGCATATTTCTGTAAATTCAGCTCATACAATTCATGCTTCAATTGGCCCCTTTTATTATAGTCCCTTATAACATTGATAACATGAAGGGCTGCAGCAGAAGGAGTAAAACCATACGCCTCTGCTGCTTGATTTATTCCAACCTTAAGCGCTATTAATTCATCTATACCAATGCCCAAAGCTGCAATATCTTCAGTCAGAGGTACTACATCTTTGTACTTTGATATCCTCTTTGATAGTTTCTTACGTTTATCTTTTAGTTCTTTTTCCTTCCATTCTAGTTCTTGTATATTATATAATTTTTCAGCAATTTCTTTGCCCCCGAATCCATACTTTTTAGCATTTAACAGAAGATTCAACAGTTTGTCAATATCCTGTGTAGATAGACCATGTTCTTTGAGTTTCTCATTTAGTTGAAGATGTTCATTAATTGCCTGAATGCTCATATTTTTACTTTGAAGCACAGTATCGGCCGCTTTAATGTCTTCATCAATCTTTTGCTTCTCTTCGAATTTTTCTTTGATATAATTTGGTACTTCATGGGGCGGAATTGATTCTTCCTTTGAAACCTCATACAACTGATTCACATACTGAATGACCTTTTCGTGGGGAAGGTTACTACCACCAATATTGACAATAAATGATTCTATATCCTCCACTGCTGCCCCCGAACTTCGAAAATAGTTGTATAATCTAAAATATGAAGCTAAATCGTTTGGAGTCATGCTTCGTTTTTTGACTTCTACCATTAACCCTCTAAATGAATCAAGATCCAAATTGTCAAGACCTATTTTATAATTATTAACTATACTCGACACAGTGCCCGAACCAATATTATTATCAGCAGCAATTTTATCTCGGGCTTCCCCGCTTAACCACTGCTGAACTACTCGTCTTTTAATTATCTCATCTATGTTATAAATGAATCCGTCAGTTGTCCGTCGAATCGTCGTCAATTAGCCGTCACGTGGAATTTGGAATGGAAATGGAATTGTACGTGATATTGCATCGTATTCTATATCTTACGTAGGTGAGTCTTAATTCCTACAATTGTTACTCTCTTCAGAGACATAAATATGGCAATATATTGACATAAATGTCACTACGTTTATTTGATCTTCCATATCTTGTTACAAGCGATAAACACATGACAACCCTGAAGATAAAAAACAAGAATGTGCTGGCGTATGGAGCAATAGTTGTTGCTGCCGTGCTACTTATGACAGCAGCAGTTAGCTCTCAAGTATTAGCACAAACAACAACTAATAGTACAGCATCCAAAAATGCTACTACAGCCGTAACAACAGCAACAAGTCCAAATCAACGAAATTTATCTAATGCTTCTCCTCTCTCCAACATTACAGGATCAATACCTCTTCGTTCTACTATAAGTGAAGCTATATCTTCAAAGGTAAAGACCAATTTGAGTGATGCAGTAACAATAGCTCAAAAAGCAGTAGGTACTAATACTTCAGCTACTTTAGCATTCATTCGTCCACTAAATGGCTACTTGGTATATGATGTACATGTGAGGAATAATAGCAACAATACAACCACTGCTGTTATAGTAGATGCTGGAAATGGAAAAGTTCTGTATAAGCAGACACCGCCATCATTAAAATTTGGTGATTTTGGTTTTGGCCACCATAGTATGTTTGGAAAAGGTAAAACAGGACCATTTTTTGGAGGACATGGCGGTAGTGGCGGAAGAGGAGGATTTAGTGATTATAGAGGCGGCAATATGATGATGGGACCACAACGTATGGGCCCGCTGGGTTCTTCTGTATCTTAAATGGCAGTAACTGAACTCCCATAGACGAATAAGGTTTTTTATATCATATTATTTTTTTCTATATTGTTAATTTTCCTTGTATAGGTATATCTGATTAATAGAAAGGCTCCGCAGATTATTATGTCATCACAAATCTATACTCCAAAGCCAGGAGGAAGGGTGTTTACTACAATGTATACTTCAGGAGAAAATTGTGAGTCTGACTGGATTAGATTCAATATTGCTAATGAACATACGCTAGTAGATAGAGAATCAACTTGGATCTTTACTCTAAACAACAACCCAGTATATTGTACTGATAAACCATGGTGGGCCCCTAAGATCGGCTCACATGGTGATGATGATCAAGCTTCAGGACTGTATGAAGCATCAGTTCCATATAGCGGCGGATTTCATTTAATGCGGACAGAAGGACCGTTTCCACATTACCATCCATGTATTGGTTATCAACATGGGAACGTTCCACCAATGCCAAAAGGAAAACCAATTGGCATAAAGACAGCTTCATGGAGAATTCAAAATGGAGTTCATGTAGAATTTTGGTACGATTTTACTGGTGGTGGAAAAGGACCTTGGAAAAAATATGCAAGCTTGGACGATACATTGCCAGGACACTGCAATGGTGGTTCTATAACAGGACCAATAGGGATCAATGGTACGCTAATAGGTCCTGCACCAGCCCAGGACTCTATGAGAATGAATGGAGCTGATGCCATGTATATTGGCGGCTCGATTGTGGAGTTGACAGCAGGTCAAACTCCTAAAGGAAGTGTAGGTTATAGTACTGGT
>JBJMFM010000171.1:0-5689 GCA_045808425.1 Nitrososphaeraceae archaeon
TCATAGAAATTTAAAATAACTGCTTTTTGGGTATTGTCGCCGCTACTGTCGCTAGAAGGGTTGTTGACATCAATAGTATTATTATCGTTAACATTAGCATTATCGTTAACATTAGCATTGTTATTCTCTCCTTTTTTATCGTGAGCTGAAAAAGTATAAGGGGTAGTAGATTCACTCTGTATGTCATTATTAGTTTGATTTCTTGTTGTTATCGTAGCTGTCGTTGCTGGATATGAAAATGGAAATAACTGCTGCTCTTGCTGACCATAAGCTAAGGTCGGTAATAGTGGATAAAGAATAATGACAAATAATGTGGCAAAAATGATTGTGACATCTGAATAGTTTTTCTGCATGGCCCTACGAGCCCAAAATATGATAATGTATTTGAGCGTGAGCCAGCTATGTTAAATGTTAAACAACAATAACAATCCTATTACTAATCCTAGTGCAACTTTGTACTGCA
Source organism: Nitrososphaeraceae archaeon (assembly GCA_045808425.1). Classification (GTDB taxonomy): domain Archaea; phylum Thermoproteota; class Nitrososphaeria; order Nitrososphaerales; family Nitrososphaeraceae; genus JAFAQB01. The sequence continues at coordinate 464 of JBJMFM010000171.1, forward strand.
ATAGTCTGTTTAAGGTATCTAACTACTAGTTTCTTCAAAATGATAGAACCTTAGTGCCAACCTAAAAGCATCAAATATATCGTTATATGATGTTGCTTCTTTATCTAATGTTCCATCATTATCAACAGCTGTTCTTAATGCAGTCATCAGTTTATCAAACCTGTCCGGATTGATTAATTGCAATACGTCTACTATCTACAACTATAGGACATAGTTCATTGGATTTAACACGCACAAGGCTTGCAAGGCAAGTTCTAGTCAATGGTATTATGGCAAAAGCTAGTTAATTTACATAAAAATCCAACTCTCACCAAGTGAGTTGCTATTAAAACCTTGCTTAACATGATATAAATTCAATGACAGACAATGAAAAGCTTCAGCGATTTATGGAAAAAATATTATCTGATGTTGGAGGGGGCTGGAAGCTGTCTCTTAGGATACATGGGAGATAAGCTTGGGCTGTATAAAGCTATGTCTGATTTCGGAAAGCCAATTACATCCCAAGAGCTTGCTAATCTTACTGCAACTTCTGAACGCTATATAAGAGAATGGCTTGCAAATCAAGCTGCAGGTGGATACTTGACTTATGATCCTTCTTCTAAAAGATATGCCCTTCCCTTTGAACATGCTCAAGCATTAGTTAATGAAAATAGCCCTGTATATGTTGCTGGTGGATTTCAAATAATGATGTCTTTTTATCGAGATGAGCCAAAAATCTTAGAGGCATTCAAAACAGGCAAAGGTATTGCTTGGGGGGAACATGATAAAGACCTATTTGAGGGAACAGAACGATTCTTCAGGCCATCATATACTGCTAATCTTGTTAGCTCATGGATTCCCGCTCTTGATAATGGCAAAGTTGAACAGAGACTAAAACAAGAAGGAGGTCTAATAGTTGCTGATATTGGATGTGGACATGGAATTTCTACAATACTTATGGCAAAGGCTTATCCTAATTCAAAGTTTTATGGATTTGATAACCATCTTCCATCTATAGAATATGCAAGAAACAAGGCAAGAGAAGAAGGTTTAGGTGAAGATAGAATACAGTTTGAAGTAGCGTCATCTACTAATTTCCCTATTCCTACTACTGAAGGCGGCAATAGTAATACGAGTAGCAATAATGACAAACAACGACAAGAAAAAGCAGAAGAAGGATATGACTTGATAGCATTCTTTGATTGCTTACATGATATGGAAGACCCACAAGGAGCAGCAGCTCACGCAGTTAAAACACTCAGAAAACCTGATGGAACAGTAATGATAGCAGAGCCATTTGCAAATGATAAACTAGAAGATAACTTAAATCCCATAGGTCGTATATTTTATGCTGGTTCTACTATGATATGTGTACCTACGTCGTTAAGTCAAAATGGGCCTGCATTAGGTGCACAAGCAGGAGAAGCAGGTATATCTAAAGTAATTAAGGCTAGTGGCTTTAAGCATTTTAAACATGCTACTCATACACCATTTAATATAGTATATGAAGCAAAACCTTAGGACACCTTTAATCAGTCATATTCACTGCTACTAGCTTCTTCATAGCGATAAAACTTCAAGGCCAGCCTTGATTCTTCTTTATCATCCTCATTGCTGTCATTAGAAGATGATTGTAGCTTCTCTTTTGACTTGTCAAATGATACAAATCTTATAGCGTCATCAACTTCTCATTTTTCACAGTAGCTTTGTAAACGATTCAAGAAATAAGACCATCCTTCATCATGCTTGAACAATTTACCTGGTTCAAATCCAGTATGCAACAATTTTACTCGTGTCTTATTATCTGCTATTTCCTCTAATTCCCATGTTACAACTGTTCTTGGAAAGTCAGGAATATTAGGCTCGTGCCATGTATAAGACACTTTCTTGTTTGGGATAAATTCAATAATCGTGCCTTCTGGGAAAAAGTCAAATTCTCTGTATTCATGTTCTTTATCTTTATAAAAGCTGAACTTCACTCTTCCACCTAATTTTGCTTCTAAAATTGCTTGATCTGGAAACCAATTTGTTAACTCCTCTTGATCTGTAATAGCTTTGAAAACAACTTCTGGTGAAGCATCGATAACTATATTTTTCTCTATGACGATTCTTTTGTCTTCTTGTTGTTTGTCTTTTGATGACATCATTCTGTTAGAAAGTGAGCTATATTTAAACATTTAAATACTTATTTAACTCTATAATCATATCATGGGCTCACCATGGAAAGCATTGTCAGATGATAGTCGAAGAGAAATTCTGCTATTACTAAAAGATAAGGATATGATCCCCACTGAAATAGCTGAACACTTTAATTTTACACTGCCTGCGTTATCATCCCATTTACGTATATTAAAAGACGCAGATTTAGTAAGTGAAATTAAAAGGGGACAAAACAGATTCTATTCATTAAATAGGAAGACTACATCTGAGATAGTACGATTCTTTGATGATATATACGATTACAATTTGAACTCTTTGAAGGAATACGTTGAGAACAAAGGGAGCATAAGTAGGGGGAAGAGGAAGTAATGACTGGATCTTTAGAAGATCACAAAGTCGTTTCTAGGAATGAATGGCTCGAAGCTCGAATGATGCTGCTGAAGAAGGAAAAAGAATTTACAATTTTGCGCGACCAGCTTAGCCAAGAGCGAAGGAACCTTCCTTGGACAGCAGTTGATAAAGAGTACGTATTTGAAGGATCCAGTGGGAAACAGACTCTCTCAGAGCTTTTTGATGGAAGAAGTCAATTAATAATCTATCACTTTATGTTTGATCCGAGCTGGGAGGCAGGATGTCCGAGCTGCTCCTTTTGGGCTGACAATTTCAATGGAATAATTGTGCATTTAAACCAAAGAGATGTTACCATGGTTGCTGTCTCCAAGGCTCCCTACAATAAGTTGGCTGCTTATGAGAAGCGTTTGGGCTGGAATTTCAAATGGGTTTCTTCATATGATACAGATCTCAATTTTGATTATAACGTATCATTTAGTCCAAAAGAGGTGTCAAAGAAAGAAGCCATCTATAACTTCACTATACAAGATCCTCTCAGTCCAGAACGGGAGGGAGTCAGCGTTTTTTACAAAGACCCTGAAGGTCACATATTTCATACATATTCAGCTTATGCACGCGGCATAGACATGTTGAATGTGGCATACCACTATCTTGACCTAGTTCCCAAGGGACGAGACGAAGCAGGTCATGAATTCCCTCAATTCTGGGTACGCCGCCATGATGAATACGGCAAGTAGAGTTAATAGTATATGAACTATCCGACCTAAACCAGTTGCTTTCTTTATCCACAAATGTTTATTATTAGAAGAATTAATGTTACCATTATGAGTAACTAAGGAATCAAAGGTTATATTTTCATAGTCATAGAGAGGCTTATCAACACTATCCTTCTGAGGAAGTCCAATAATATGATTGAAGCAGCAAGCTCCATTTGTTTTAATATCTTCTTGCTTGTGTTCTTCAACGTTCCAGATCCAAAATGGTCTATTTCGCAGTTTTTCAGTTAATCTGTATTGTTGCTGCTGTGTTGCTGCTTCTAGGCTAACTCTTTTCTTGAGGTCTTTGAAGGTCAATCAGTCATATACAATAATAAAATCCTAGCTTTAGCTTTTACGAATCGCTTGAGCTATTTCACTTCTCTTAAAAGAGATAAACAATTAGACTAATGTTTTCCTGTATCAGATCTTACAATTTGAAAATTCTAGCCTGCTTTTCAGGTCCTTGTATCTATTCCTGAGAGTTACTTCTGTTATTCCTGCTGCTTGTGCAATATCAAGTTGTGTCTTATTTTCACCAGTCTTAAGGCATGACAAGTAGAGAATGGTAGCTGCTAATCCCATTGGATTTTTTCCAGCAGAATATGATATTTCATTATCTTTCCTTCTAACTTCATTAATTATACTTATTGCTTGACGCTTCGTTTTTTCGCTTAAATTAGCTTTGTTTGCAACTTTTGCAATACACTTTATTTGATCTACTAGTGGAACTTTAATATCAAGTTCGATAAGCAATAATCTATATGCTTTTGCCAAGTGTTTGCGCTTGATGTTACTCGCTGCCGCAATATCTTTCAATGTTCTTAGAGTGCTCATGTCTCTACAAGCAGCATACACAGAAGCAGCCATAAGTCCAGAAACTAGCCTGCCACGCGATAATTTCTTATACTGAGCTTTTCTATAGATGTATGCAGCTTTCTCTACTACTGCATATGGTAACGCAAGTTTATCTTTTAATATGTGAAGTTTATTGAAAGCCTGGATTAAACTTATGTCAGAAGAAGCATGAATAGGTGCTCTTGAATCCCATGTCCTTAATCTTTGCATTGTAGCATGCATTGCTGCATCTATTTTTTTTCCACTTGCATCTCTATCACTTCTTCCAATGACAGTGGCAAGTCCCATATCATGAATTGCTAGTGACGTTGGAATTCCGGTGCGACTCCTATCCTCGTGTTCCTCATTGGAGAATGCACGCCATTCGGGTTGGTTGATATTCTGAATCTTGTCTAAAACTATCATGCCACATCCATTGCAAATGTCCTCACCTGACTCTGGATCTGTTATTACCTGCAGATGACTTTTACACACAGGACAGGTAGTAATGGATGGTGGTGGCTGCATTATTAAGAACTACTTTTCAATTCTTTCAGTTAAATCTTATATATAATCCATACTAAAAGATTTAACATGCTAATAAAGACGGTTGTTCTTTATGATATCTCTGAAAATATTAGAGACCATCTGCAATAGAGTGCGTATAGATGATGTTGCTTGAACTCATAATAACCATATTTGTCAAAGTCTCTATTATTACATACAAATGGTTACATGATAATCTTGTAGCATATCTTCTAAACCTTGCGAAAGGATTTGAGCTTGTGATAATTGTTATCGCTGTAATATCATTCCTGTTGTTCAATCTATTCTTAACAATGATACATCTAAGAAAACTGCCAAAATATTACGTTATAGAAATTGTAGATGCATATGGCAATAAAACTGCAGTTGAAGGCTTGAGACTAATTTTTGCTACATATGATGTCGCAGAAAGTTATGCTCGGTTTTACCAAGACATCTATAAGGATCAATACAAATTCAGAGTAACTGGTCTTAAAGAATAAAGTCCGCTAGAAGTTATTGATATTAGCTCTATCTCATTGCATTTAGTCCGACCATACATTTCTCATACTCTTCTGGCAGCCGCTCGTCTATGTAGTTTTTAATATTCTCTTTAGCC
>JBJMFM010000172.1:0-13959 GCA_045808425.1 Nitrososphaeraceae archaeon
AGCGGTGTTTGTTGTGGGACAGTTATCACCCTTAATACATTGACTTCTCCATCATTCTCCTTAGCTACACTTGTTGCGTATTTTATTAGTCTGTCAGGATTTTCTGGAGTATATGGAATCAAAATTCTAAAGTGTTTTCTACGGAGATCACCCTCACTTGTTATTATAGGAGCATAGTGATCGATTTCGCTTCTGAAAGTATGAAGACGGTATATCACAAATCCAATGGCAACCCATATGAAAGTTATAAACCAGCTGAGAGGATCTATTATCAACAAATAAACAGCTAAGCCAAGTATAAGAAATATTCCTATTATTGGAATAACTGGAAATAAGGGTATCTTAAATCCATATTTTAGCTTGTCACCATATATTCTACGTATAGTGATTACAGCAATGTTTACTTGAGTAAATAAAAGTAGAAAAATAACACCGGCTGCGATGGCTATTTGTGCAAGAGGAAGTGCATAAGCCATTGCTGCCATAATGATGCCTGATATCAGTATTGCAATATGAGGCGTCTTGTTCTTTGGGTGTATCGAGCTTAGCTGATGTGGCAGATTATAATGTCTACCCATTGCAAATGCTACCCTTGCTGAAGAAAATGTAGTTGCATTAAGTGCTGCTAATGTAGAAATCATACCTCCGCCTAGTATGACAAAAGCTCCATATGGCAAGAACATTTCAGCAGCCTTCATTATGCCCAGCTCGCCATGACTGCCAATAAATTTCCATGAAGCTATTCCAGGTGGAAATATTGCACCTATTGAAACAAAAGCAATAATGCAGTATAGTACAACTACTGCGGTTAATGATATGAATATAGCTCTTGGAATATTTTTCTTTGGATTCTTAACTTCCTCTCCTGTTTGGACGATTATTTCATATCCTTCAAATGCAATAAATGTTAGGCCCATAGCAGCAACAATTCCAGCTACTCCCATTGGCATGAAGTCTGAAAAATTCATCTGCCAATTAGGATGAGTGTATATGCTCCAAAATCCAGCTCCTATTAGAATGAATATTACACCAAGCTGGAATATTGTGACAATATCGCCGGCCTTACCTGTTTCAGATGTTCCTTTGATATTAATATATGCAAAGACTGCTATAGACACTACTGCTATTAACTTATCAAATGGAATAATTCCTAACAGTTCATAATTATTACCAATAACATGGGTGGTCTTAAGTAAGCCACTAAGAAACGATGCAAAGCTTACCGCGTATAAGCTACCTGCAACTATATGCGCAAACCACGCCATCCAACCACTTATAAAAGCATTTGGTCTGGGTAATCCCTCTCTAACCCAGAGATAACCTCCACCAGCTTCAGGCATTGCTGAACCTAGTTCTGCATATCCCATCGCTGTAAATAAAGTAATTATTGCATTGATTATAAATGCAATAATGACGGCACCGCCTGCAAAACCTATTGCAGTTCCAGTAAGTACAAAGATTGACCCACCTATCATTGCGGCTACTCCCACCATGACTATGTCCAAGAGGCTCAATGAGCGAACCAAGTGTTGTTGATGTGGATGTTCGGGCGATAGTGGCGATTGTCGATCGTCTGGCGTAGACAATACTTGCACCCTATCTCCAAAAAGAGCAATTAAAACCTTTACAATTGCATTATAAAAGTCCCTACTCAGATATGTTGATTAAAAAGTTATTATAAGTATTCCATAATTTATATGCCAAGGAAAAATATTGCTATGTCTGTTGTTATTGTTTGATAATCTACTACTTTGATATATTATATTATTGTAACCTTGCGTGATACACAATAAAAGAGAATAAAAAGTATATAAAATATTAGGCTAGAACTGTTTAACTTAATTTCATTCTGATTGATCTTTTCGCTTACTTCATAGCCATCTCTTTTTCAAAAATAAATCATCCACAAATTCCATTAAATTTATTGAATTTCTATTTGAATTATTATACAACTACTTATTGATGTCTAAATTCTAGACTATCATCACTTTCTTGAACATTTGATACAGGTTTCAACAAGTCTCTTTGGAAGTCTGCTATCAGCGAAATGAAGATGCATATACGATGCCATTGAATTGTATACAATAAAACCATCTTTTTTATTATCTATTCCATTTCCCTTTTTCATATTGTATGCAAATTTTGAATCTTTCGCAATATTTTCAATCTTTGAATAATGGAATTCATGACCTCTAATATTAGAGATCCTGCCGAAAATGGATGCATTAGAGTTTGCTTCCGTATAATTTAACGTCAATTTACCACTTATGAAAGTGTCTGCATCTATCAACCCGATCATCTTTTGCCTCCTGTCTTCATCTCTTTTATAACCTCTAATTGACTTAGTAAGGTACATCAATCCTCCACATTCTCCATAAATTGGGATCCCATTTTCTGCTGCTTTCAAAATGGATTTTATCATTGATTGGTTCTTTTCAAGTTTATCTGCCATTACTTCTGGAAAGCCACCCCCCAGGATAATTCCGCATACATTTTCAGGTAGTTTATTGTCATTTACTGGACTGAAAAAAACTAGTTGTGCATTTTCTTTTTTCAAAGCATCAAGATTATCCGCATAATAGAAGTTAAATGATTCATCTATTGCTACTGCTATTTTTATTCTACTATTTGGGAAGTGCTTTTGCTGTTGGAGTTGGTGATGCTGATAATTTTTTCTGTGCACTCTCCTCAGATCTTTTATTTCATCAAGGTTGATTTGTTCTGCAACAACTTTTGCAGACTGAATAATTGTCCTCCTTTGCTTTTCTTCTAACTCATGAGCAGGAATAAGCCCTAAGTGACGTTCTGTCATAGTAATTTTGTTATTTCGTCTGACTATTCCTATTATAGGAACTTTAACTTTGTCCGCAAAAGCATCTATGATGAAATTTGCGTGTTTATCTCCAGCTACGTTGTTTAGAATTATTCCTGCTATTTTTATTTTCCTATCAAAATGTAAAAAACCAATTGCTATGGCTGCAATAGAGCGTGCTGCTTTTCCAGCGTCGATAACAAGTATCACGGGCGAGTCAAGTATTTTGGCTACTTGGGCTGTACTTGCGAAATCACCCTTCCCCGAAATTCCATCATAAAGTCCCATAACACCTTCAACTACTGCGATATCAGCTCCATACGATGCATTATGGAAACATTCCAAAATACCATTTATACCCATCATCCATGTATCTAGGTTGCGTGATTGCCTGCCAGTTATGTATGAATGATAACTAGGGTCGATAAAATCTGGACCAACTTTGAATGGCTGAACCTGCAAACCTTTTCTTTTGAGTATATACATGATAGCAGTAGCTATAGTAGTCTTGCCTACCCCACTAGTTACTCCCGCGATGACAATTCTTGGTATATGCAAATTAATTCAACTATGCCAGATTCTTCATTTTAACTTATCAAAAGTAAAAGTAGTAATAAAATTAACTACGTATTTTTCTTAAATTAACATTATAAGCTAGTCCAAATCTATGGGCTTCATCTCTAATATATTGTAAAACCTTAAGGGCACCGTTACTCTTTGGAAGAATTATTGGTTTGCTTGAGTAAGCAGTATAGATTTCTTCATTCTCTTTTGCTAATGAAATACATGGAATATCCAACCCTATCTTATGAATAGCGTTTATTGCAGAACTTAATTGTCCTTTTCCTCCATCTATTACTATCAAATCTGGTATTGTTATTTGATCTTTGATATCCTTTTCAGTTAATGGATATCTGCGCATTATCACCTCCTCAATCATTGCAAAGTCATTTTGACTAGGTATTGTTCTGATCTTGAATTTTCTGTATCCTGTTTTATTTGGCTTGCCATTAACAAACCTTGTGCATGATCCAACTGCAAATGAAGTTCCAAAATTAGAGATATCGAAACAATCAATTACTACAGGTATAGTAGGTAAATGAATAATATTTTTTAGTTCTACTATATTTGGATCATATCCTTTTTCAATGTGAAGAATAAGATTACGTATAAGCAGATCCATTAACTGCCTTTTTTCTTTTATCGGAAAGTCCTCAGAAATCTTGATAATACTCACTACATGTTCAGCTAATTGCTCGAGCGATCTTTCCAAGCTGTTCTTGGATTCTATATCTTCATTTACATACACAAATCGTGGAATTACTGGAACTGTTGAGTAATACTGTGACAGGAAGGTTGTCAATGAATTGTCGCCGATTAAATCAAAGTCAAATTTTTTGCTATCGCTTATAACTCCATGGGTTCTGCGCAAAATCATAACGTGTGCTGTGCATTTTGTAGTATCTTTTACAATTCCAATGTATTCCTCATCAGCATTATGATGACTAACCACCTTTTCCATTTTCTGTCTAACACGTAAATTGCTAAGTCTATGTAATGTGTCTCGAATTTCCTTTGCCTTTTCATATTGCTGCAAATCTGAAGCTTTCCTCATTTCATTTTCCATTTCACTTATAAATTTCTCAATACTACTTTTTCCTTCTAATATTTTCTGCAATTCAGAAACATTTCTCATATATTCACTTTTTGCTATATTATTGATGCATGGCGCGTCACAATTCTTAATGAAATATTCCAAGCATGGTTTTTTAGGCAGCTTGCCACAAATTCTAATTTTGAATAATTTTCTCAAAAAACCAATAGTAAGAAACTTTGAACTTCCACGTACAAAAGGACCATATATTTTGCCTTTTGGACCATAAAATTCACCATTTCTATTACGCCTTGCAACAAGTAGGCGAGGAAAAGTTTCATCTGTAATTCTCAGATATGTATAGCGCTGCTGATCTTTTAATTCAATATTAAATACAGGTCTATATCTTTTGATAAGGTTGGATTCTAACAAAAATGCTTCGATTTCATTATCAGTTACTACAAATTCAATATCCTTAATCTTCCTTACAAGCTGTGATGTTTTCCAATTATACTTATTATATTCTTTTAAGAAGTAAGAGCTAACACGGTTACGAAGATTTTTCGCTTTACCTATGTAAATTATTTTTCCCTCATTATCTTTCATCAAATAAACTCCAGGAGATTGTGGGATCTGTTTTCTTGTTGGGTAAATAATGTCAGATATAGATTCTGTGATTATGTTGCACCTCTTTGAACTATTTGATCAATTACTAATTTCGGTTTTAGGTATTTAGCTGTATAACTGCTATTCTCATTCATTGCAATTTCATATGGTGTTCCAGCAACAACAATTTCACCACCCTGTTCTCCACCTTCTGGTCCAAGGTCTATAATCCAGTCTCCACTTGCAATGACATCAAGATTATGTTCAATAACTATTACAGTATTACCAAGATCTACTAACCTTTTCAAAACAAGCAGCAATTTGCCCACATCTGCAAAATGGAGACCTGTTGTTGGTTCATCAAGTATGTAGATTGTTCTGCCTGTATCTCTTTTTGAAAGTTCTGCTGCAAGTTTGATCCTCTGGGCCTCTCCGCCTGATAATGTAGTGGCCGGCTGGCCAAGGCGTATGTATCCAAGCCCTACGTCATTTAGAGTTCTTAACTTTTTCTCAATTGTTGGAATATTTGCAAAAAACTCTAATGCTTCCTCAACTGTCATGGAAAGTATGTCTGAAATTGTTTTTCCTCTATATTTTATAGTAAGTGTTTCTGAATTGTACCTCTTGCCCTTGCATTCATCACACGTGACATAAACATCAGGTAAAAACTGCATTTCAATTTTCTTTACCCCTGCACCTTCACATGTTTCACATCGTCCCATAGATACATTAAATGAAAATCTGCCAGCTTTGTATCCCATTTCTTTTGCTTGAGGAGTCTTTGCAAACAGTTCTCTTATTGGTGTAAATGCGTTAACGTAAGTTGCTGCATTTGATCTAGGTGTGCGACCAATCGGTGATTGATCAATTCCTATTACTTTATCAATTTGTTCTAAACCAGAAATCTTTCTGTGTTTACCCGGCTTTTCTCTTGAACCATAAAAATGGTGTGACAATGCCCTAAATAAGATATCGTTTACCAGAGTTGATTTCCCTGATCCAGACACCCCTGTTACGACTGTCATACATCCAAGAGGAAATCGAACATCAATTGATTTTAGGTTATTCTCCTGTGCTCCATACACCGTTATCCATTTTTCTGGATTTTTTATTCTGCTGTGTTTAATATTTGAAACAATGCTATCTCTCCTGAGAAAAGCACCTGTAATGGAATTTTCATTTTTTAAAATATCTTCCAACAAACCATTCCCAACAATTTGTCCACCATGAACACCTGCTCCAGGGCCAATATCTACAATCCAATCTGCATTGCGTATTACTTCCTCGTCATGTTCAACTACAAGCAATGTATTGCCAAGATCACGCAATTTTTTTAATGTGTCAATCAATCTAGCATTATCCCTCTGATGCAAACCTATAGTGGGCTCATCAAGAACATATAGAACTCCAGTTAAGTTTGAACCAATTTGAGTGGCCAATCTAATTCTCTGCGATTCTCCTCCGGAAAGTGTTGCTGTCATTCTGTTCAATGATAAATAATTCAATCCCACATTACGCAGGAATTCAAGTCTTGAAATTATCTCTTTTAGTATAGTTTTTGCAATATACCTTTCAGTTTCAGAAAGTTCTATTGTCTTGAAAAACTTGTAACAATCGTCGATTGAAAGATCGCAAATATCCATTATAGATTTTTGGTGAATTTTTACTGATAGTGCTTCTTTACGTAACCTCCTTCCATGACAATCGTCACATGCTAGCTCACGCATAAATTGCATGAGCTCTTCTCGCTTTGATTCAGATTCAGTTTGCTTATACACACGTTCCAAATTGGGAATTATACCCTCAAAAGACCCTCTGTATTCCCATCTGGTATCAGAATATCTAGATTCATATTTGTAATGGATATTTTCATCACTTCCATAGAGAATGATTCTAAGCTGTTGATCTGTCATCTTTGAAATAGGTGTATATAGATCAAATCCAAAGCGTTTTCCTACATCTCTAAGCATTGCAGAACGAAAAGTGGCAAAATGGCCCGACCAAGGTTTCACTGCTCCTTCTAAAATACTCTTTGACCTGTCCGGAATGATTAATTCAGGATCAAATTCTATTTTTATTCCAAGTCCATTGCATTTTCTGCAAGCACCAAAAGGAGAGTTAAATGAAAATGTACGCGGTTCTAAGTCGCCTAGGCTAATTCCGCAATGTGGACATGCATTGCGTTGAGAATATAATATATCTTTGCCATCTATGGACGCAATTACAAGACCATTCCCCACTCTCAATGATGATTGAATTGCTTCAAATAGCCGACTTTTTTCTTCAATAGACGGTTTTAATCTATCAACAACTACTTCAATTGTGTGCTTTTTTTGCTTGTCTAACCTAGGATATCTTTGCTTTTTGTCATCATCCTCATCATCCTCAAGATTAATTATTTCACCGTCTACTCGAATTCTTGAAAATCCATCCTGTTTTAATTCACTAAACAGTTTCTCATATGTACCTTTCTTTGACTGAATTATTGGAGCAAGTATTATTGTGTTCCTTCCTCCTTCCTGAACTAATCTCAAGATTGAATCTGTAATTGAATCTGCCGATTGACTTGTAATCTTCCTGTTGCATTGCGGACAATGAGGAATTCCAATTCTGGCATACAGCAATCTCAAATAATCATAGATTTCTGTAACCGTACTAACTGTGGAACGTGGATTCTTACTTGTAGTCTTCTGCTGGATTGATATTGCTGGTGATAACCCGTCAATAGAGTCGATGTCAGGTTTATCCATCAATTCCAAAAATTGCCTTGCATATGCTGATAATGATTCTACATAGCGCCTTTGTCCCTCTGCATAAATTGTGTCAAACGCAAGTGTTGATTTACCTGAACCTGACAAGCCGGTTATTACAACGAGCTTATTCTTTGGGATCTCCAGGTTTATATTTTTTAAATTATGTTGCCTTGCACCCTTGATCGCTATTTTGTCATGCATATTTCTAGGAAACCTCTGATATTGTTGGCTCTCCAATAGCTCTTTTTATCTTTATCAGCCTTTCTCTAAATTCAATTGCTTTCTCAAAATCTAAATCTTCTGCGAACCTTTTCATAGCCGTTTCTGTCTCTACAGCAAGTTTTACTAGATCTATTCTTGCCATAGACTTTGTCAGATCAATATCCTGTGTTGCTGCTGATATTTTATCAGGAATAGGCTTGACAATAGATTTAGGAGTTATCTGATTCTTTTTATTGTATTGAATCTGCTTTTTGCGTCTTCTCTCTGTCTCCGTCATTGCATTTCTTATAGAGTCAGTAACATGATCGGCATACATGATAACCATACCATCAATATGTCTTGCAGCACGTCCAAAAGTCTGTATTAGACTTGTATTATTGCGTAGGAAACCTTCTTTGTCGGCATCCAAAATAGCAACTAAAGACACTTCAGGAATATCCAAACCTTCTCTGAGTAAGTTAATGCCAACTAAAACATCAAATTCTCCCATCCTAAGCTGCCTTATTATCTCCGTTCTCTCCAGTCCCTCGATTTCCGAATGTAAATAACGTACTCTTACATCACTCTTTGCAAGGAACTCAGCGAGGTCTTCAGCCATCCTTTTTGTCAAAGTAGTAACAAGGATTCTCTGGTTCTTATTTACTCGGATGGTAATTTCATGAATCAGATCTTGTATCTGATTTTTAGTAGATCTGATCTCCACTTTTGGATCAACTAGTCCTGTAGGTCTAACCAATTGTTCTATAACCTGCCAGCTTGATCTTATCTCATAATTCGCTGGTGTTGCAGATACGAAAATTACATTTTTTAAATATTTTTCAAATTCTCTGAATCTTAAAGGACGATTATCAAAAGCACTAGGTAATCTGAATCCATAATCGACTAACATTTTCTTGCGTGTGTAATCTCCATTGAACATACCATGTAGTTGGGGAATTGTTACATGTGATTCATCTATGATCAGTAGAAAATCCTTGCCAAAAAAATCTAGTAAACAATAAGGTGGTTGTCCTGGTGCTCTACCATCCAAATGACGAGAATAATTTTCAATTCCTGCACAATAGCCCAATTCCTCTATCATCTCTAAGTCGTATTTTGTACGTGACGCAAGACGTTGTCTTTCAAGCTCGCTTGGTAGATTGGGGAGCCAATTTTCTAACTCAAGCTTTATTGATTTGATAGCAGATAATCTAGAATCATCGCCAACGATGTAGTGTTTAGCAGGAAAGATCTTTACAGAATATGTATCCCTGATCTTGTTCATAGTAACATGATCATGGATGCTAATCTTTTCAATTTCATCTCCAAAGAGTAAAATCCGAATTACGTCATTAGAATACGCTGGAATAATGTCAATAGTGTCACCTTTTACCCTGAAGCTGCCTGGTACTAGAGATGTATCATTTCGTTCATAACGCGCTTCAATTAGATTGTGAATTAAACCTTTTCTACTAATTGTCATTCCCTTTTCTATTGTAGTTGAGCTCTCTTCCCACTCTGTAGGTGACCCAAGTGAGTAAATACATGATACTGTAGATACTATTATAGTCGGCTCACCAGACATCAACATTGCTGTTGCTTCTAATCTCATTTTTTCAATTCTTTCATTGACTTCGGTATCTTTTTCAATATAAGTATCAGTCTGTGGAATATAACTCTCAGGTTGATAGTAATCATAGAAACTGACAAAGTATCCCACATTATTATTTGGGAAAAACTCCTTGAATTCTGCGTATAGCTGAGCGGCCAAAGTTTTGTTGTGGGATATTATTAGAGCATTTTTATTTGTCCGTGCAATAACATTTGCAATTGTAAATGTTTTTCCGCTGCCTGTAACACCAAGTAAAGTTTGGCATCTGCCTTTTGTTAAGACCCCATTGACCAATTTTTCAATTGCTTCAGGCTGATCGCCTCTGGGTGGAAATACATTTTGTGCTAGTGTAAATGCTCTAGATGTTGTAAGCACTAAAAGATTCTAACAGCAAAACGAACATATATTGTTATACAAAGAAACAAAAAATATGCTTCTTCATTTCTTTACGTTTGTTGTTGTAATATTGCATATATGTCATAAAACCAACAATAGCGAACACGAAACAAAAACTGTGATATATATATATCTAGATGTTGATGTATGAAATAAGTATGGATTATTATTAATGTATCCATTTATACACTTGTTTGAACCTTCAACGAATCATAGTTGTTAGCTGAGGCGATCGTAATATGTTAAATTGCTTCATGATAATTATAATAAATGGGATGTGAGAAGAAGGAGGGGTTTTGCTAATTTTCTGTAGATACATAAAATCTGCTGCTAATAATTGACATGGCATTATCTAATAAGTATGAGCCATTTTGATGCCATATATGTTATTCTAATACCAAAATTCTTTTGTTTGACTTCAGTTCAATTATGTTATGGAAGAAAAACCTGGTTCTGCATTTAGCAAGCAGGAATTTGTAGCATTTTTAGAAAACGAAGCCAATCTACGTGTTGATGATTTTATACAAGGCGCCATTGAAATAGCAGAAGAGGTTCATTACGGAGTAAAAAGAGAAGATAATTTATCACCATTTTTTGAAACACACACTTTGCCAGTTGCAATAGATGTAGTAAAACATTACAGATCTATTAACCGCCATATTACTAGTGTTGAAGTCGCCTGCGCGATCTTGCATGATGTATTAGAAGATGATGATAGAATTCTTGATTGGTATAAAACAAAGGCATATGGTTTTGAGGCTTATTTGATATATAGGTTTGGAAATAGGATATATGATATAGCCACTAAATTGAAAATTCGTCCTCTTGAAAATTATATAGGATCTAGCGATGATGAACGCCAATTAGTTAGGTTTCAAGAATATTGTAACATTCTCACATCTGCTGAATACGATATGAAAGCCATCAAACTTGCTGACAGGCTAAACAATATGAGATTCATCTCAAGCATACCTGGACATCCAAAGATAAGGCGCTATTTGAGAGAAGCAGAGGACTTTTATCTAGCATATACTATGCTCCATCCTGCAATGCCTGATTTTTATAAGAGAATCAGGAGCGCATATGAAAAATTAAGGGCGTCATACAAGGAGACTGTAACTGCTTAAGTCACTACGACCAAATTCACATAAACTTGATACTTTTTTATTCTATCAATATGTGTTAGAATTACTACTACTATAAGTTTGGCCGGTCCGTAGAAGAAAGTCAAATAATAACCTCTATAAGATTTATGTCATTATGTTATTTGCAATGCAAAATTCTACGGTGTTCACAATACTAGCAATAGCTATTGCGTTAATAGCACTTACTACTCCCGCATCAGTTATAGCACCGCAATCAGATTCGTTATCTCCACAATATCCTTCTCTTAATACTATATTCAAAGAAGTGGAGAACTCTGTTGTTCAGGTAACCAGCAAGATTCCAGTTAATAATACTATGAATTCACAAACACGAAATGCTACCGCATTAGGTTCTGGATTTGTCTATGACAAGCAAGGGCATATAATTACTAATGCTCATGTAGTCGGAGAAGCTAAAATAGTGGATGTAACATTCGTAGATGGTAGTAGATATACTGCAAAAGTAGTTGGAACAGATATCTATAGTGATCTAGCAGCCGTCCAAATTATAGATAATGCTACTCAACGTCTTAAACCTCTTGTAATTGGAAATTCTTCAAAGCTAGAAGTTGGAGATCCAGTAATTGCTATTGGCAATCCATTTGGCCTTAGCGATACTATGACAATAGGTATTGTAAGTCAAGGAGGAAGATTATTACCTTCATCAGCGGGACTTGGATTTTCTATTCCTGGTGCAATTCAAACAGATGCACAAATTAATCCTGGTAATTCTGGTGGACCTTTGTTAAATATACAAGGACAGGTTATTGGGATAAACACTGCTGCTATATCTGCTAGTGAGCAAGGTGGCTTCTCTGGAGTAGGACTTGCAATCCCATCTACCACAGTATTGCGCATAGTGCCTACATTAATTGAAAAGGGATATTATACACATCCTTATGTTGGCCTCACTTTGATTACTCTAACTTCAGATTTGGCACAGACCATAAATGGCAGCTTACCAACAAATTTTAAAGGTGTATATGTCGATTTAATTAAAAAGGATGGTCCTGCTGATAAAGCTGGAATACATGGAAGTACTATAGACCAATATTCTATGAAACATGGCGGAGATATAATAATAGCTGTTGATGGACATACTGTAACTAGAAGTGAGGACCTGATCTCATATATTGATGATCATAAGTCTGTTGGTGATAGCGTGATATTTACGGTACATAGAAATGGACATGCTCTGAATTTAAAGACAACACTTTCAACACGACCCTCTCCACTACAGTATCTTTCACTGATGCCTTCCCAGCCGCCCCCATGACCTATCATTGTTATTGATACAAGAGCTTTCATTATGACAACTCCTACTCTTGCTCCCATCATAATATAAGATAAGAGCAACTCCTGCTCATATTGTTAGGCGTAAAAAGCTTCTATATAAGGAAAAAGCTATACTGTGCTAAGCCTAGATTTCAGTGTTCTCAGTTGATTTAAGATACTGTAAAAAGCATTTCCAGATAGATGATATCACTATCTTCTCTCCAAATGTTTTACTCTTCTAAACTATTTACTGTGCTTTTTCATCTGCCATTTTGCTGCTACGTATCTTTCCTAAAAATCTTTGCCAACCAAAATAAAACCAAAATATAGCTAGCCTATATACAAATGAAGAAATTCTCCCTGGCTTTAATCCCAACTTTAGCTGTTATAATGTCTGCTTTACTTGTAACGATATTTTCGACTACAATTAACATAGCTAATGCTGATTCTTTCTCATTCTCTCCAATGTTATCATCTCCAGTTCAACTGCAGCTGCCACTTCAGCAACAACAACACCCTCTAGATACTAATGGAATGATGATAACAACAAATTCAAATGAACCACGGTTAACAGATCATCCGCTCCTCTTCTCTTCACTATTGCCGCCTCTTCAGCAGTCACAGTCGCAGTCATCACAACCACAGCAACAACAACACCAGAACCAGACTACGCAGCAACAGCCTCTAGATACGAATGAAATGAATAATAGCCACCACAAGAACAAACTGGACAATCATTCACCAAGTATTGTGTCTATATTACCTGCTCTAAATTAGCAGTATTTTATAAAATGGAGTCAATATTCCCAAAGTGGAAGACTGGGGGCCGCATGAGCTTTGATGTACAAAATTTCAAGTTGTTTTGACTGTTTCTATTTATGCATAGAACAACTATTATTAGCTGTCATTGAATCTTTACTTCTTAATAGAAGCGTACTTTATAACTATGTTAAGTGTTGAACGAATCCTATTTACTATCATATTTCTTAAAGAATATAGCGTTATCATCGATGGCAATATGTTCACAAAGAGAACAATGGCGGCTCTGTTTACCATTGCCATAGCCTCATCGCTTATAGTCGTAAGTGGTGGTTTTGTTGGCTCCGCGTTTGCGAAAAAAGCAAGTGGTACGAGTTCAACGGATGAAGACAAGTCTAGCCTTCCAGCAGTATTACGTGACGACTCTCCAAAATCGAAGAGCACTAATGCTGATGATTCATCAGGGAGCACAGGGGACATTAGTGGTATCTCTGCAAAGGATTTGAAGAGTTTAAAGTGTCAGTCTGGCGCTGCAGAAGATGGTGATCTCACACAAGCTGAAGTAACGGACTGCTACAGTCAAGTATTTTGAGTGTGTATTAAAACAGCACTCATTTACCAACATTTTTTTGATAAAATCAACCGATGATATGATATTCACTAGAACAGAAATAACGGATTATAGCTTGTTGCCGAGTCTTTTTATCGTGTTATTATTTTTCTTGCTAGTGGCGCGCCAATAGTTGATATTAGCACTAGTTATTCCTTCAATACTGATAAATACATACTGAATACTTCTAGTATCA
>JBJMFM010000173.1:0-4230 GCA_045808425.1 Nitrososphaeraceae archaeon
TCTTCTTGCTTGTGTTCTTCAATATTCCATATCCAAAATGGTTTATCTTTGTAGACATCAAGCAGTTTGAATTGTTGCTGTATTATTTCTAAGCTAACCTTCTTCTTTAGATCTTTGAATGTCATTTTACATCATATAGTATGATTTACAGCCAACCTTTAGCTTTTATTATCAAATTCTTTATCAGCATATATTCAATTCTCTACCGAAGGTTTTTGCGACCTATGTAGCCTGAGGCTAAAGCCTCCATGCGAACTAAATGACGGGTATGTAAAGCACTAGACTGTGCTATAGCACGTTTATAAAATCAGCTAGCACCCTTAGTTGAATGCATTTTGATCTTGATATTGGGTCCGATAGTATCAAGACCCTTCTGTTTCTTATATGAAGTGGTTATTCTGTGGATTCGGACACCGCATATACAAGGGTTCGGGTGTCTTGCTTATTTAGCTTTTTACTTTCGATATAGTAGAATTCCTTATCTATATCCCGGTACTGGGGAATCAGCTTTTTATGAGATATATTTGATTAATGAATCAAATGAAGCAAACTATTGGCTTCGGACTTCATCTACCGATTATAAGATTTAAAGGAGAAGCAGATCATTCGAGAGAGCAAATACTTTCTTTTGCCAAAAAAGCAGAATATCTAGATTATGATTATTTAGGCGTAAACGATCATATTGTGTTTAGAAGCACAAGTTGGCTTGATGCATTAACTACATTAACTGCAGCCGCTGCTATTACTAATAAGATCAAAGTTGGAACTTCCATATTGAATATAGTTGTACGAAATCCTGTTGTTTGTGCTAAAGCTTTGACAGGGATAGATATTTTGTCCTCAGGAAGACTATTTGCAGGAGTTGGTCCTGGTTCATACAAAGGAGACTATGATGTTTGTGGAATTGCTTTTGAGGATAGGTGGAAAAGATTTGATGAATCATTACAAATTCTGAACTTACTTTGGAAGCGAGAGAAGGCTGAAAATAAAGTAAATTATAATGGCAACTATTACAAATTTGAAAAAGTAGTTGTTACACCCAGAACATTTCAAAGGCCCCATCCTCCAATATTGATCGGAAGCTGGGGTTCATCGCGACCAGGTCTACGAAGAGTAGCAAAGTATGGTGATGGGTGGATGGCGTCTGCTTATAATATAACACCAGATAAATTCAAGGAGAAATGGAAAATGCTTTTATCTTATAGGAAAGACATGGGCAGGGATACTACTAGATTTACTAATTATCTTGTGTCGATGTTCGGCTATATTGATAACAATAATGAAAATATTCACAAGATGGTAAAAGATATATTATCTCCTGCTCTTGGAAGACCAGCAGATGAACTAGAGAGATTACTTCTTTTTGGATCTGTAAATGAATGTATTAAAAAGGTAAAGGCTTTTCTTGAAGCAGGAGTAAATAGTGTTCACTTCTGGCCTGTAAACAATTACATTGAACAAATAGAGATTTTCAGTAAAGAAATAATCTCCTCTTTTCGGTAGGCAGTTGATATACTGCTTGTAACTGTTCTTCCTGTTTGGCTAAAGGAAAATATGTCAAATAAGGATACAAAAAATTTTCTTGCAAATATGGCAAATACCTTTCAGTGGTATTAAATCTATTTAAGATCTATTATAGACTATACTACAAACAAGGATGCAGATCTACAAATTATGGTAACTTGCAGAGCGAAGATATTAATTTTACTACATAAAATTTAAGCGGTAGTCCTAATTTCAATAATCTATTCACATTTGATTCCAAGTTTATCAAGATGCTTCTGAATAGAATTTGCTTGTCGCACGAATAATACAAAAGATTAGCTCGTCACAAATGTATACTCTGCAACACAAGCTAAACGTCTTTCTTAAGTAGATTTTACATTAATGTATACTATATGTCAAGCAATAGTGATACATACAGGATGGAAAAATATGCTACACAATAATGGAGCTAGTACTAATTATATGACTAATAAATACAAAGAGAATTCACGCCAAAGGATTTATTTTTCCATATGCAATGTATGTTTTTGGTGTGCATCTTGCATTGACATAGAAAAAATGGCTGCTAATAATAGCAAATGTCTATACTGCTATAACACCGTATTGAAGTTAACACCTATTATATTATCTAGTGACCACAAAAATATGAAGCATAAAAATTACCTATGTTAAAATGATCATCAATCTACTCAAGATCCAGACCTAGACGAAGAGAGCGAGTCTTTCTTAGTGATTAAAATATCAGTGAGGATACGATGAATGAACCAAATCCACAATAATGTAAGACAACTTCTTGCTTGCAGCTTTTTGCTCTCCTCCTACTGATGTAGTGTTAGTCAGTACATCAGTAGTAGCACCTGCTGATTGAACTAGTAATAATGAGGCACCAGATGTTACTATTGCAATTCCTACTAACGCTATTACTGACTCAGCCACAATTACCCTATAACATTTAGGGTCTTCATTATGTGGTTGGCTTGACACACATATTCTATTTAAAAAGTTCCACAAGAACAAAAATTAGCAGAGCCTATCAAGGAAGAAAAGGAGACTCAAAAAACGCCCAGGATAATCATAGACTCACATGAATCCGCAGAGTATTATATTTTAGGTCTAAACAGAGTTGCTCAACTGGAACATCCATACATTAAATTTTTTATCGTTGCTACTGAGGATAGAAGAGCAAAGTTTGAACTAGAGATGCAAAAATACCCATTTAGAATAATGAAGGATAGGTTTTGTTTTATTTCATATGATGAATTGTCTGCACTGTATGAAAGTGTAGTTCCTTCTCATGAATTGAAGAGTAAGTTACTAAAGCAATAGCAATTTAGAAAAAAATAGTAATATAAATGGCTGAACCTATATCTATGAATTGTAACTCAATCGTCTAAAATATGGTAATCAGCTGAAGATAAATGAAATGGCTAATGCTATAGATATGGATGAAAATATGGGTATATCATAGCAATAGCCTTCTTCTGAGTGACTCCGCCCGCAAAGTTCCTGGATTCATTAGGTAATTACGAATTTGCTCACGTCAACCAGTCATCTAAATAAATGATAGCAGCACCAGCAGCGACTACGATTCCCATAACTAAAGCCATAAGTTCCTTTTTCCTTATTCATAAATAACCAGCTAAAATATAGTGCTTTCTCTACAAATGTATCTGGTTTTATTTCCCCTAAGTGGAGTCACTACTAAAGCTTAGGGCTTTAGTTATTCTGCGAACTTGGTCATGCATAAGAGAATTTATACCTTTCTTGATTTAAATAAAGCTTCGTAGTTCAAAGAAGCTTAATTAAAAGCTTAGTGTTGTGTAGTCCTATGTCCATTATAGAAAACAAGCACATAGCTAGGGATTTCATTGAACAGATGTTCAACAAAGGGAATGTAGAAAATGCAGATCGATTTGTTACTCCTGACTTCATCTATCATGCTAGAGGAGAAGACATCATCGGATTAGACAAATTTAAAGAATGTGTGGCAACTGATCACACCACCTTCCGTGATATGTATTTCACATATATCGACGGCATAGCAGAAGGCAATAAAGTATCCACGACGTGGATTCTGGAGGGTATACAGCAACGAGAATTCCGTGGTATACCGGCTACCAACAGGAAATTTGAAACTGTGGGAGTTATCATTTTTCGTTTTGAAGGTCCTCGTATAAAGGAAGCATGGTCTATCGTCGACGGTCTTACAGCTGCAATAGAGTTAGGACTTGTCAAGACTAATTTTTAGTAATATATAGCAGCAGTAATGACATAAGATAACAAATGTTCTAATAGAATACAAAGCCGTCGACTATGGCTTACGTCATGGTCTTTTACCTTATTTTTGAGGTTTTCATATACTGTCAGCTTCCGCATATTATAATGATTTAGACTAATCCAGCTTTTTTGCTGCCAAGGTTTACCTGATGAAATACCGCATAAGGCATTGAAGATTTTGTTATTTCAAGGCGATCTTTTAAAAATCCATCATTGTCTAACTTAATGGTAAAGAAGATTAGGACGCTAGAATCACTAGCATTCTAAGCTTTAGCAAGAACTCCATTGCATCAATTCCTAACAACCCTATTGCGGTCTCTTTTAGATCCATTTTATGGAATCTTTCTAGTATACCAGCCAACGAGGCGTACTTTTTCTTCATCTCATTAATCTTTTCTTCTACCACCTGATCAAGCTCCTTATCTTCTCCTATAAAACTCAATCTCG
>JBJMFM010000174.1:0-12292 GCA_045808425.1 Nitrososphaeraceae archaeon
ACCCATTTGTCTGTCTCGACTTTTCGCTCTTCTACTAAATCAGCAGAACCAAGGTCTCTAGCCGTGAGATCATCAAGATTATTTACTACCCGTGCGCCTGTCGCTCTTGCTAACTTGGTCATATCGCTTTCTTTTACTCTACGTACTGTCAATACGTTAGTCTTTGCCAGATAATGTTGTGCGATATCATCAATACCTTTCTGGCAAACAACTACATTAGCACCTGCAGCGATAATTTTGTCAACCATGCCTTTTAACATCCTATTCTCTTCCTCCAAAAACATATTCATTTGTTCTGGGGAATTGATATTTATCTTGGCATCAAACTCTGTCTTTTCAATTTCAAGTGCAGAATTGATGAGTGCGATTTTTGCTTTTTCTATTCTTTTTGGCATTCCACCATGGACAACTTCCTTATCTAATATAATACCCTTGATCAATTTAGTCTCATGTAATGATCCGCCTGCCTTCTTGTCTACCTTGACATCATCAATATCTACTCTGTATCCTTTATTATCCGCATTCCTTTCTGTGACTTGAAGTATGGCATTAACTACAATCTGAGATACCTCATCAGCTTCTCCTGACATAAGCTTTGTTTGCATAGAAGTCTTGGCAATCCTTACCAATTGTTCTTTGTCATTTCCATCTATTTTTTGAGCAATATTATTGAGAACATCGATTGCCCTCGCTGCGCTCTTTCTATACCCATCTACAATAACTGTGGGATGAACATCTTTTGATATCAGCTCTTCTGCTTTTTCTATTAGGGCACCAGCCAGTATCACTACTGATGTGGTACCATCGCCTACTTCATTGTCTGTCGCTTTGCTTATTTCAACCAACATCTTGGCTGCTGGATGCTGAATATCGATCTCTTTGAGAATTGTCGCACCATCATTTGTAATTGTGACATCGCCAAGGTTGTCCACTAGCATTTTGTCCATACCTCTGGGACCTAGACTTGTACGGACTACCTCCGAAATCAGTTTGGCTGCAGTAATATTGTTTTTCTGAGCATCGCGGCCTTTAGTCTGACTGGCACCCTCTTTCAATATTAATACTGGCATCCCACCTGAGGGCCCAGTAGTTCCACCTCTACCGCCATCATCACCGCCAGAACTCAATAATATAAAATTTGCATACTAATATTTAAGTTCATAGAAGAGTTTTAGAAGCAGTTTCTGTACTCATGAAAGATCTTATCATTAAGGTCGTATTTTCAAATATTCTGTTTGTGCATCTAATTCAACATCTATAGGGCCAAGCTTGAATTTTCTTATAAATGGCAATACCAATAAAATTATCATAATGCCTATAAGGATAAACACCGAGTTTTGGACACTCCAGCCTAATGCCATTCTGATAAGTGAATATACTAGAAAATGCCCATGCCCTTCCTTAAATGTCCAACTGGACTTGCAAACCATAAATCAAACCAGTCGCCTGTACTTCTAATTTCTACTTCTTCAATCTTCTTGAGGGCTTCTTGTGCATCTCTCTAATTTCTATCTAGATTATAGGCAGTTTGAAAGAGTTTTTTTTGTTCTTGTCTTGTTTCCTTCTTCGCTCAATAAAACACCTAAGTTGTAATAAGCCTGGGAATTATCGGGACTCAGTTCTATTGCATTATAGCAGCAGCACAGAGTTTACAAAATACCAACAGCATGCTATAGGATTTAAAGATCTTGGAATTCAGCTATGGGAAGTTCACAAATACAGTAATGCTCTATTGGTATTCAATGAAGTAAAATCTCCTTCTACTAAAGAACCTATAACGGCTATCGCAAAAAACAATGCTGTTGCTAGAAAGGTAACTGAGGAGATTAAGGTCTATACAGAAGAAGACCATCTCAAATCAGTAGACGATAATGTCAAAGAGATGTACTCAGAACTAAAATCTGCCATTCTTAGTTTAGGTAAAGATATAGAGGTAAGGCCTAAGAAACAATATGTTGCTTTTCGTCGCAAGCAGGCATTCGTATCATTTGTTTTCCTCAGGTCAAAACTTAAAGCATATCTTAACGTTGGAACGAATGAAATCAATGACCTATTAAAGAAGGCAAGAGATGTTAAGGATATAGGACATTATTCAACTGGTGAAACAGAAATAACAATTAAAGATAGAAATGAAATTCAATGTGTATTATCTCTCATAAAACAAGCATACGAAAAAAGTTGATATATGTAACCTACTTCTGGACGTTATAAACAGCTGCTATGTTTTTTGAATACAGACAATCAAAAATACAAGGTTAATAATGACTTTGAGCAAAGAAATAACATGGATCGGTTTATGATCACAGGTAATTGTTTATCCTCTAGAATTCTCGTTGCTGTTGATAGTTCGAATTATACAATGAAGGTATTTGAATATGCCATATAATTAGCACAGGCTGATTCCAAAGTCTTTAGTTCATTATTCAATAAGTATTGTTGATCTTGTTATATCACTAGGTGTCAGAAACTTGCATTTTTGATGTTAGTCCAGTATTATTATTATTTGTTCTATGTCTCCCTATTATAATTGCAAATCCTATAGACGAAACTGATAATATTGTAGCAGTAAGAAATATTAGATTATATGCTCCTGCGCTAGGAAATGCGCCTGCAGCTGCTGTTGTTCCACCTATTTTTAGTATTTGTTGTTGGGACTGCATAAAGACAGTCTGTCTGTGAACAGAAAGGTGTAATTGTTTCTAAAATAGCAGAGGTATGATAAGGAAGAATCCTAATAGAAGAATCCGTCGAATAATGCTGATGCATTAATTATGCACGTTAATATAACAAACTCAGACCTTGACACAGATAAACCGCTTCCACAACAATTTGATTCAATTTTGGGCTATCAAAGGACACATTTGTCTGCTGTACAATACAGAAATTTTAGAGTTTCGGAAGGATTATAGAATATACAACTAAGGTTTGTAATAGTCAAGATAAATGAAATGAACAAATTGGCCTACTATTACGTATCATTATTGCTAAAGTCAGACAAGGAAATTTTCTTATCCCATCAATTAACTATGTTAATCAATGTATTATATCCATGTTATAACCTATCTAGTCATATGAGTTGCAGTATTCTCTTAGAAAAAGAGAAGGAAGAAGAGAAGCAAGAACAACAATGGCAAATAGAACCAGGAATACCTGTATGTGCTGCAAACCTATCATCACCTGTTGTGGACCAAGCAAACTACATTGGTGAAATCCATTACAGAATAGGAGGTAGAGTTTACATCGAAAATGCAGATTAATAATAATAAAAAACGGCAACAATAAGAAGACTTACCTGATGATATGGTAGAAAAAGAAGAAGACTTTGATGATGACACACAAAGAGATCTAGAACTAGAAAATATAGTAGGTAATTTGATGATTGCCGAATACCAGGTAGATAAATTAAGGCATAGATTAAGTTAACAGGTAAGAAGTGGTGTATATCGTTCTTTTGGTACCAAAAAAACATCTGTTCATACTTTCAAATATGGTGACAAATGGTACAAGGTTTCAATTAAAGTAGAAGAACTGTCTTTAGACAAAGATGGTAATGCAGCGATGTCTTAACACTAGGATGTAAATAGCGGGTCTCAAAGATTAGAACACCGTCACTAGCCCGGTTGCTGCTATCTGATGGTTATACTAAGAAAGATAATCAATAATGTTTCAAATGATGAAGCTGTAGGAAAGATGTAGTTATAAATATTGTAATAGGCAGTAAGTATTAGAACATAAACAAGAAAATGAAGATCATTATTGGAGTGTTTTTTATAATGTACTCGCATCCTCACCTTTCGAGCCTTCTTTAAATGTTGATGTCTTGATTCAAAGCTTAAAATCACACTGATTATATTGCTTCGTGAAACTTTTAAAACACTAAGTCTTGTCGAAACTGCTTGGGCCCATTTTAAGTTTTTTGGAAATGCATGTTATACAACTATGATTAAAAATCCTTATGATAGAAGAGTCGTAATTGAACTTAATGATCCTACTACTGATGGTAAATGCTATTTTTTTGCTGCTTCTTGGTCGATGTATTCTTTAAGGCATGTACCACAAACCTTGAATTGTTCTTGGTCATTGGTAGCACTATTAACAATCTGCAGCAGTGCTATTCGAACTCCACATAACTCACAGTTGTAAATGTTGTCATCCATTAGAGGAATGAAACGACGATGCTCTTCCATAGGTGGATTTTTTTCTTCGATTACTGATACCATATATCTCTGTTCACCCTGCTTTCCTACCCAAAGATCCACATAAGATAGATCGTTCCATTATTATGACCTAAAACATATATTATTATTTACAACTAATGCATACTTTTCTCTATCTCAAATAGTGCTGTATCTATATGATCATCAGTAATTAATGAGGGTATATCGATATGACACATTTTAGGAAGCAATGAATTTATTTTGAACAGAACCTGAATCTTATTATCTATTTCTGATTCATTATAACACTCTTCAACTAACTTTGTGATTATACTGCTGTGATGTATCCTAGTAGCTAGTTTATTCATGTACCTTTGCCTTTCTACTTTAATATGCCAATCTGCTTGTACAAACAAGGCTTCATTGATTTGTCTTTAATTTTGCAGGCTGTAAAATGCCATGCTGCTTCAAGTGCCAGAAAGACAGTTGCAAACCCAACACCCGCATATGCTATATTTTCTAACATGTGCTGTATACTTTATTGATAGATATAACATTATCTACAATTTGGATAAATATTTGACAAGGTATTTTCATTTGAATTTAACATATGATAACAAATGGCTGTAGATAGTGTATCTGTTATTACAAACGTATACGCATAATAATACAAGTAGTTATTAGGAGAACTCACCTAGGTTACAATAAAACTGATCACGGGAGCTAAACTGACAGAAATATTTTTATAATTATATTGTGAAAGCTTAAGCTCTACCGGCTAACCGAAATAGAATACGATACATTGCTTTGGCCTAGGTTATAGGTAAAGGCCTATAGCCGCTTCAGAAGCAGTGTCTGCTGTTATGCACAGTAGATTAACCACAGTCAATTGTGGTGAGTAGAGAGGGCATGACAGTAGGAGTAAACCATAGGGCTATGTCCTAGTCTATCGAAATAGTCTTGAGGGAAAACTACATATTTTCGAATGTTGGTCGGTATACTTTTATTATTATAAAAATTGTATATTATACGAACATTCATCAATAAAGCAATTACAAAGACAGATAGTCAGATTCAAAAAAGTGTAAAAAAGAAAAGCAAACAAAAATAATGAATTTACTTTGACGTTTATTTAGCTGCTTAGCTAGTATAACAATAATAATTATCCCAGACAGAATAAATAATTGCCAAAGTACAAGGTTAGAATTTTTTTACAGTTTCCATGTCTTGTATCTCTCTATCGTCTTTTACTATATTGACATCATGATCTTTTTGAGAACAACAAGTACAGCGTGCAGTGTCACACTCTATTACTGCTTCGTGGTTACAATGTCTGCAATTACAAACCATTTCTAATTGAATCCTAATGACTAATAAATAATATATAAAATATATCAATAAAACTTGTAGTTGCTACTATTATATTTCTGCAAACGCAGCTCATAGCCATAGATATTACTTTCTTAATAAAAAAGATGTTGCAGAAAAAGTAAAAGCGTAAGGGAATAATGAGAATCGAAGGTCAGAGAAATCAAATTACAGACCAGCACCTGTTATATCTGTTCCCTTTGCTTCTTCTATCCCTGCAACTTCTACATCTTCGTTATCTATTGATTGTTCAATACTGTCTTCTACCGCTTCCTTTGAATCTTTATTCCTTTTCTCTGGATTTTGGCTCATATTATTATAAAATTGGCAACATGATTTATCAAAGTTCCAAGTCCTATTCAATTTTAGGTAGGTGTATGCACCATAAGAAATTGCATAGAGATAAGGTTAACACGTACACGCTTTAATTGTTTTTCTCAATTTCTAGAATGAATCTAATGATTGTTAGTAGCCTTTGAATCGTTACTACTTATCGGAAGTGTTATTGATAAGTATGTTAAATATATGATATAGATTATTTATTTTCACATTTCTTAAAAACGTAGCGTGTTATCATCGATGGCAATGTTTACTAACAGAACAACAGCGGCTCTACTTGCCATTGCCATAGCTTCATCGCTTATAGTTGCGAGTGGTTTTGTAGGTTCTGCATTTGCAGCCAAAAAAGGTCAGAAACCAAACGACGATACGTATAAAACATTGTCTGCTGGTCAAGACAAGTCTGACTCTCCAAAATTGCAGAGTGCCAACACTGGCGATTCAAGTGGATCTATAGGAGATACTAGCGGTCTCTCTGCAAAGGAATTGAAGAAGTTATCCAAATGTCAATCTGATGCTGCAGCAGACGGGGATCTCACGCTAGGGGAAGTAAAGGACTGTTATGGTCAAGTGTCTGACCGAGGACAGGGACAGGAACAAGGGAAAGAAGATCAGTCAAGCTCTGCGCGAGGTAATGATCAGTCAGAGGACGGACAAGGACAGCTTGCATTAGGTCAAGGATAGTGACAGCTCCACGAAAATGAAGCTGTTTAGCTGAACTCATGACTGCAACGTCAGATAACGCGGTCAGTAAACGTAATTGCATACAAGCAATAGTACAAAGATCAGATCAATCCCCAATTTTTTGTAAATATAGCATATGCCATAAACATCTTGTTTTTGAATGGAAAGCCTTAAAGCTAAGATTGACACAAGAGCTAGGACGGAGCCCCAACTTCATTAGCCCGACATGATATGGGGCTTGCCACTATCATAGGTAAGGGTGATAGAGAATAGAGGAAGAAACAAAGAATAAAGTCTCCTTGTTTACATGCAATAAAATTGTAAAATACTACGGAGTATCCAAAATAGCATAACGTTGAGATTGTGTATTAAAAGTATTTGAATAGTATGTCATCAAGGTCTTGCTTAAAGCCTTCATAAAGTTTTTGATTTTCCTTTTGTTCTAAGCTTATTTTTCCTATTTTTTCAATTTTAGATAAAGTATGATCAAATCTGCTAAACCTATAACTGATTTTGCTAATCTGTTTGTCAAAAAGAAGACCGAAGACATGATATAATTAATCTTGTCAGTTTCAAGTTCAATATTCTTTGAATATGGAAATATAGAGTCAAGGCATCCTCTTAGTTCTCTTGTAGATTCGTTTAGGTATTCTATATTTCCTTTGCATTCTGCAGCTTTTTTGCTCCACTCAGCTATGCATACGCTTACGCCTTGAGAAAAATCAGTCAAATTATCTCTATGAATATACATCAGTAAATAAAAAGTTTATAATTCTACTTAAAATGTTAAATTAAAATTTAACAATTTTATTATAGGCCAGAGAGATGTGTTTTTATTATTTCTATTATAATCAAGTTAAATGCTTTCTGGAAGTATAATTTTTTCACCACAATGTCCTTTACCTTCATTAGTAAGGCTAATTTTTATGAAGCTCCTGTGTTCCACCAAGGCATATAATGATCACTACTCCAGCATCATTCAATTTCATTCTGATCCATGTATATCACATCATGTAACAAGTCAGATGGATTAACCTGTTCATGAGCAGCTTGAATGCTGATTCTTACTACCATTCAAAAGTTTTTATGTATAGAATAAGATATAGCGATTTCATGTTTTGATAATTTCAAAGCTGCTGAATGGTATAGTAGATTCTTCTTATCGCAATCCCGCCTTCCTAGCAAAGATATTATCTACATATTCTAAGTAATGATTCCTACCGTTCTTTTAGTAGCATGAAAACATCTGCTCATACTTTCAAATATGATGGCAATGCTACAAGCAATAGAGAGCATTCGTTGATTCATTCATTTGTCCATACATGCAGGCAAGTTTCCACCGTGAGTTTCACGATATTCCTTTAGCAATTGATCCTTTGCTTGTTCCGCTTTCTCTCTAACTAAATAACTAAATCTCCTCGCCTTGCTTATACAAGGATCCGATAGCGACTCTAATAATGATTGTCTCAGATTCGTATTACTGCTTCCAATGTATAGAATCTTCATACTTGCATGTACCTTAAAGACTCCTGGCTTCTCAGGAGTAGCAGAAGTAATGTTAGAATGGTTAAAATCTAACCACTCAGACCAAATTTCCTCTTCTTTCCCTTTGTTCATAGATTTAATCCGAAAACTGATTTCTCGTAAGACAATGTTTCAAAGTTAAGACCCAAGTCCTTTGCATATTGATATGATCTTATTATTTCTTCTTTAGTAGGAGATCTTGCAATTTCGCTGTAACGTTCTCGGTATTTTGATGAGCCGGGATCACATATATTATCCGGATAATACTGATCCATAATGTTGATCGGAACTTCTGGCATATTTCTGGCAATCCAATCTAGAACTGGTTTGGTACAACATTCTACATGATTTGGCATTATCAGATGTCTTATTACAAAATCTTCTTGCCATTCATGAATCAGTCTAAGGTTATTGGTTATAGTTTCCCAGTACCATGGAGTTCTAGACAACTCTAGAGCACATTTGCCAGGTCCAAATTTGAAGTCTGGAAGCCAAGCGTCCATAATTGAACGAAGAATATACATGGCTTCATTGCTCATAAAAAAGTTAGAATTCCAAAGCTGCGGGCTATTGAACAATTGATTCTTGTAGAAAGCATATTCTGAGTTCATTTTCCAAGTACTAAAGTAATTGCTAAGATTATTGTCAGACTTTACGGTTTCAATATAATCAAGTTCCTCTTGGTTCTTTATTTTTATATTTGGCATCTTAAAGGAGTCGAGCATGTTTATTGCTTGAACGATGGTATGTAGGTGTATTGTTGGGTCGCCACCAACCCAGTTTGTATTATGGCAGCCTTCCATTCGTAGTTGCCAAATCATTAGTACTAATAGATTAGGTGTTATGGGAATGCCATTATTCTTGTCTGTGCTTATGTCTCCATTTTGGCAAAAAGAGCATCTCATATTGCAGCTTGTAAAGAATATTGTTCCTGATCCCATATTTCCTCTAAAAACAAGTTCCTCGCCACGATGATGAAAGTAGCTGCTTACATTAGAAGTGGATTCTAACTGACAAGTTCCGTGCTTATTCTTTGTTTTTTCTCCAACCCTATTTCCATCTTCTCCAACTCTCTGAGCAAAACTGCGGTCAATTTGGCAATTCCAACGACAGAAGTTACAATGTGTCAACATCCTTTTGACAAGCTCTACATTCAAATCCATAAGTGACGTATTTTCTTTTCGCGAAGATAAATCAGATAATATATCTACGTCTGCTGATCTGACTGCTTTCCATGTCTCCAAGAATGTTTTTATCAGGTTTCTGTGCTCTTCCCAAAGCTCCTCCTCACTTGCAAGTCTTAGATCTGTAATATTACAAGATACAGATTTTGAAATCAGATACTTGGCAGGCATACGATTTATCGATACTGCAAAATACCATGGAAGTACACTATCGCTGGTGTGACTATTATTACCACTGTTTTTGAGTTGTTTCCATACGTCCAATGATTCAAACTTGCTAAATTCTTTATTAAGAATCGAAGATGGTAATGGTGTCACTTTCACTCTTACTATAAACTGTCTGATATTTCAATATGATTGATTTGCAAAAATCTCATAAAATATTTATCCACTAGCCATACAATCAGGGATCTAATCAGTTCAATTGTTCTACGTTGAGTTTTGAGCCGTATTGATTCCTATACTATTGATGATCTGTTCCAAGATTTTTAACAAATTATCATATAGCTTCCTATGAAATGCCTTACCTATTAAACAGTAAGAGTGTTCATCCTTTTGATCGTATCTAGGATTTAGACAATACAGCGATAACGATGCATGTATAGACTGCAGTATATCTATTAAAATTACCTGCATCCAAACAAAGTCCATCATCTATAACTATAGAAATAAATCCAACAAGTCATACCTCTGGTTCAGCTACTGCTACAACAAGGAAAAAAGGAATAATAATCAGAGATGGTTCAGAGCTAGAACAATTTAACCATTTGCTCTCTAATCCAAAAGTTACTGAATTAGCAAAGAAAATAGAGGCAGTTAATCCAAAGAATAAAGAAGATACTGCTAAGAGTGGTAGCAGTAGCAATACAGACGTTCTTGAGATTTGAGTTTGAGTTGCGGTAAAAAAATCAAAGTTTGTATACTCACAGTTCTCTAGCCTCAATAAATGTAAAGTCTCCTCTTTCCTCATCTGAATATATGTCAAAGCCTTGTTTTTGTATTTCATATCTAAGATTGGATAACCTTGCTTTCATAGATTTTGTAGTTTCAGCAATTATCAATATACCATTGGTTACAAGGCACCTTTTAGCTTCAGTAATATACTCAGACCAGTTCTTACTCATTAAAGATAATGAGAATACTGCAACATCTAGAGCCTCATCAGCTAAAGGAACTTTTTTCATATCGCATGCTGTAACTTTATCATTTATTGCCACATGGTCAAAGCTATAGACTCTTTGTGGTCCAACTGCTTCCATAATTCTAGCCTCACCACAGCCAAAGTCTCCAATCTGAATTCATTGTATAATAATCAGCAGCAGATTTTACAAGTCAAAAATATTTTTGAGTACCAGTAAAATAAACGAATTCAGATAACAGAATCGAGAATGGTGTGTGTAGCGATAGTAGTAATCTCACTACCAACACTTTAGCAGGTGATAACGAATCTAAAAGAATATCCTGCCTCGTTGACACAAAATACTACGATGAACTGATAACAAAGAAACACCTTCAAGCAAGAGAAGAATATGAACATAGTATACAGCAGCACAAGCAGCAGCACAAGCAGCAACAACAAAAACTACAAGAAAAAGGACTGTATAATCAAACAAGAAGGAAGAAGAGAATACTTCTAGTTGATGATGAGCCTGATCATTGTTTGGTTTACCAAATAGTATTAGAAGATGCCGGGTATGAATGTAAATCATATACAGATTCAGTTGAAGCTCTGCAAGAATTCAGACCCAGCTATTATAACTTGGTCATGCTTGACATTAAAATGCCTAAATTAGATGGTTTTGCGCTTTGTGAAAAGATAAGAGAACTTGATAAAGCAGTGCAGATAATTTTTATAACAGCTTCAGAAGTGCATTATGAGAACTTTAGAAAGCAGTACTATCCAGAGATAGGTAACGATATTAATATCAATTGTCTTCAAAAGCCAATTGAAAATCAAGAGCTGATACAAATAGTAAATATGACAATAGCTACAAAACATTGCAATTAATGCATTTAATATAACAACTATTGAAAGTATTACAACTAATTTGGTCCTTATAAAAAGATGAGAGAACTTCATAAAAGTGTAAACATAATTTTCATTATTAACTTTAAAAGAAACGCCACAAATAATAATTGATAATGATATGATGGTATACCATCATATGATGGTAGGTAAGATGAGAATATCTCACGTCAGCAGAGGACTATAAAATTAATAGTTCTAACAGCACTATTGCTGTAGAAAGAATTAGAGAAAAAGACCCATATCTAAAAAGAATTCTTATTGTAGACGATGAACCTGATATTACATTAACCTTCAAAGTGGGGTTAGATGGGTATTATTACGATAAAAGACGTTTTGAAGTCTATGCGTACAATAATCCTGTATTAGCATTATCCGAATTCAAACCAAATTTTTACGATTTACTTTTAACTGATATCAATATGCCGCATATGGATGGATTTGAATTATGTGGGAAGATATTGCAGTTTGATGTAAACATTAGAATATGTTTTATGTCTGCAGCAGAAGTAAATATACAAGCATTAAGGGAAGTATATCCAAAAGCAAGAAGTATAGGATGTTTTATCAAAAAACCAGTTACGATAAATCATTTAGTCAAAAGACTTAGTGCGGAGCTAGATTAGTTAGTAATAGTAATGTTCTTGCCCTACGATAGTAGACATGACTCTGTCTGCTGCCATATGCTCTTAGTTGACAGAAAAAATTAAAAGCATTAGAACTTTGCAGATAGATACTATGAGTTACATAGCACCAATAAAGGCTCATTGGTAAAAGTAAATAATGTTAAAAGCAATAGACAGAAATAATTAAGAAAAAATACTGTTCATAGATAAATAAGGGGAAGATTTTGTGAGCAAAAATCAAGAAGAAGAAAAGTCATCACCAATATCCTCGTTAGCAGCAACAATAATAACAAAACCTGCCAAAACAGACCATCCTATAAATGAGCTAATAGCAAAAAGATGGAGCGCAAGGGCATTTTCTACGCGTCCTGTGGAAAGAGCAAA
>JBJMFM010000175.1:0-4153 GCA_045808425.1 Nitrososphaeraceae archaeon
CAAAAATACAAAGGAAACGATGAACTTGCAACTCTTAGTGAATCATTTTATTCAATGGTCCAATCTATAAAAAATCATATTACAAAACAAAATCAATTATCATCTGAACTAAGAAAATTAAACGAGCAACTCGAACAAAAAGATAAGTTAAAAGATGAATTCATTAACATAGCAGCTCATGAGCTTAGAGCGCCGATACAACCAATACTTGGCTTATCTGAAGTTATCCGTTCCCGCGGATCTAAATCAAGCAGAAGTTCAAATATAGAAGGAAAAGGTGGTAATGATGAAGAATTCTTAGATGCCATAGTCAGAAATGCAAAAAGACTACAATCTCTTTCAGAAAATATTTTGGATATTACAAAAATTGAGAGTAGGACTTTAAAGCTAAACAAAGAGAAATTTAACATCAATGAAAAGATTAGAAATGTTATAAATGATATAAAATCAAAAGAAGAACAACAAAAAGATGTAATACAGATAAGCTTTGACAAGCCAAAAGTAGATCCTATAGTTGTAGACGCTGATAAACTGAGAATTTATCAGGTTATATCAAATCTGTTGACTAATGCTGTAAAGTCTACAAAGAAAAGTATCGATAGCAGCGGTAGTGGTAAAAATAATGTTAGTGTCAACGGCGATGTCAGCGGCACTATAACAGTGTTTGCAGATATAAAGAAGTCTAGCAATCCCTATGGAAAAAATGATGATAATAATAGTAGTAATAGCAGCATCATTAGTAGTCATGATCATGATGAAGTTATCGTTAGCATTAAAGACAGAGGCACTGGTATTGATCCTGACGTACAGGATAAATTATTCTCTAAATTTGCAACTAAATCAGATACAGGATCAGGATTAGGGCTCTATATTTTAAAAGGTATTGTTGAAGCTCATGGTGGCAAAATATGGGCTGAGAATAATAGCGATGGTAATGGTGCCACCTTCTCATTTAGTTTGCCATTCAGCAAAGAAAACAGCATCATACTCCACAGCAAAGTAGATCCGATCATGACAAATAATGGGTAATAATAAAATACACATATTAATACAACTCAGCCTCTAGTTTTTTAGCCAAATATTCTACTGTAACTGGCTTTTTAATAAAACATCCAATACTTCTTGCTTTAGGATATACTTCTCTTAGAGCTTCAATATTTACTTCTGCCGAAGATACAAAACATACTCTAACGTTGACATCTAACTCCAATATCTTTTCACATAATTCAAATCCATTCATATAGGGCATATAAATATCAGTTAGCAATAGATCATAAAAATGTGGTTTGAATTCTCTTACTGCTACTAGAGGGTTATTGTATGAGTATATTTCAAACCTTCTTTTATCATCATGGTAATAATGATACTCCTCTAACCCTACTTTGAAGGTTAATGTAAGGTCAGGATCATCATCTACAACAAGAATCCTTTTGATAAATGGGTCTTTCCATGTTCTTTCTACAGCAGCAGTGTTTGATTCTTGATTTTGTAGGCGGTGGGAAGAAGAAGATTGAGAACGATAATGATCACTATTTTCATTGTGCTAATGATAAAGAGAAGTGTCCTTATCTAAAATAGGATAGGAATAATGATGTTTGTTAGTTTGCGTGGCTATCATGTTTATGCATGTCCTATTTTACTATTTAGGCTCATTTTCATATCATTTTCCTATATTCTTTAGTACAAACCCCACGATATATCGATTTATCTAGAATCATACCAATAAATTGGCAATAACATTAGATTTGTCAGTAATTTGTGAAAATACTGGAGATACACTGGTAAATTAAAGGGTTTACGGGAATGCATAAAGCTAACTTTTACAAAAGTATATCATGCGTGAATATGAATAACCATTCTATTGCATGAAGGAGATAATGAATAGTTTGAGCACATTAATGAATAGCTTGGAATGGCGCAGAAGCAAGGTATTGGAGTTAGCAAGCCAGGGTTATAACCAGTCAGAAATATCAAGTATATTGCAAATAAGCCAGCCTACTATTAACAGAGACTTAGCTTATCTAAGACAGCAGGCTAAGGACAACATCAAAAGATACATTGACGAAAGACTACCAGAAGAATATGAGAAATATATGGTTGGACTAAATGCAATTACAAAAGAAGCATGGAATACAGCACAAAGTACAGAAGACAAAAGAGAAAAGATACATGCATTATCATTGTCTAAAGAGTGTTATTCTATGAAGCTTGATTTGTTAACTAATGCTACTGTGGTTGATGATGCTATTAGGTTTGTATCTCGATCCAATACAAGCTAAAGTCTAACACTAATGAGGAAGATGACAAAGAAGAATCAAAAGAACCTGGCTACAATGAAGATGATGAAGATCAGCTAGGAGAAGAACAAGAAGAGGAGACAGGAGAAGTAACAACAAATCAAGTATTAAGTATTGTCCTTAAATTCAATACTTTCTTGCCTATGGATTGACCAGTAACGTGGCGGAAAAATTGCTATCAATCTAGACAAGTTTGATAAGCTAATTACTGTATTAAGAACAGTGGTTGATAATGATGGAACGTTAGATAAAGAAGCAACATTGTATGACGATATATTTGAACCCTTTAGATTAGCACTAAAGTTTTACCATTTTGAAGAGAGAATTGACTGAGGCCAATCAATCTGTAAGCTTTTGTAGGATATAATCTGGGGAATTAACGGCCAAATCTGTTATGAATGTACGCAATCCAATACTTTTACCAGCATAGTGTTTCAATTTTAAGATCTCTTTGCACTTAGTAAAGAAACTCCCTCGCATTGTCTCTTTTATTTTTATTTTTATTAATTACAGCTTCTTCTACTTCCTCCTTTCCCCACCTTATTATAGTATTGGCGTATTCTGAATAAATTGGCAAAAGTCTTTCATCACCCTCTCCCCATTGCTTGTACATACTAAATTTCTCTTCTCCTTCTATGTGTACTCCAAGTACTTTTTTATTCTCAAACTCAAACTCCATAAGATGATAGCTTACCACTTTTTCTTCAGGAGGAAGAAGGGACTTGTTTCTTGAAACATATTTGAATCTAATAATTATTGCTCCCTGACTCATTATATCAATAATATGGTCAAATGGATTACCATGAGGATATTCATCTGCTATCAAAGGATCTGATTTTACAGTCTCTATATTATAATACATCTTTGAATACACAGCTAATTCGTTTATGTCTATATGGATTGCTTCCTTTTGATTATTACTTAGATTTGGTACAATTAGATTATTATTATTATTATTTTCATTCCTGTCATTATTCTTCAAATAAAGATATCTTTGAAGAGTCTGAACTATTTGATTTATTACTGGAAGATATTGTACCTTATATAATTCATCCTCTGCTGCATACTGCTGTTCGAATTTACCAGCCTTTATAAAATTCTCAGCTAGCTCTCCTGGGATAGCCAAAGCCCTACATAACCTTGGTATATCTAATATTTGCCTATACTTTTGTAAATAATATCGAAGTGATGTGCTTAATTTGGATTTGGATTCGTTTATTGTGCTAGACAGGACATTCAGTTCATTCAATGTTCTAAAACGATGGCTAATATTTGGATCGAAAGAATGTAGTTTCATTGGCTTTTTTTGTGTTATAAGTGTAGATGAATGTAATCTACTCATATATCTATTTCATTAATAATATAATGACTAATCCAGCCATATGGTTCCACTGCAATAGAAATATTCATTTCCAGCCATATTATATGGCTTGACAATTCTTTCAATTAGATCTTTTTCATGAAAATATGGCCGTAGTGATAATGGGGGATTGCAATGAATTTACTTACGAAATCACATTCAAGTGAAGAAAACGCCCTAACTCTGCTATAATATAGTGTTGGCAGCAGTAAGTAATAGATGCTCCAAAAATGGCCTTTTTATGAGATGCATAGCAGCATTTCTGAGAGGGAAATCACTTTTACTTGGCAACTGGAGTAAAGAAGTCTATTATGAACAAGGTGAGTCACGAGGAATTTCCATCAAAGACTATGCTCCATGGAGAGCTGACTGACTGCATAAACCTTTTTTGATATCATACTTGTATAATATGCTTATTTTATTGTGGTAGTGAGATAGGTTTCGATGCGATTGCTAATCAATTACGGAAATCTGCTCTTTTCATCTTTGAACCACA
>JBJMFM010000176.1:0-3834 GCA_045808425.1 Nitrososphaeraceae archaeon
CCACTGGTGGTAAAGGCTACACAGTCCGTTTAAATATATTTACAGAAGACAAATTAGACAAAGATAAACAGGAATACAACTGGATAAATGGCGCCCCGCAGATGGGCTGGTTAACAAGACCAAACGACCTTAAAAATGGCGAATGGACATTCATTTGCCGACCAAACAAGATTATGGACTACACAGACTCTATATCTGCAAAGCTTGGAGGCGGGAAACATACTCGTGAAGTCCCGGAGAATTTTGATGCTTCATGCTGGAATGTACATTGGAATTATGATGGTTCTACTAAAGACATCATAGATTTTGAATTTATCCATCCAAACTATGAGAAGGATCATACCGTCAAACTATACAATACGTACAAACCCTTAGGTGATAATAGATGGTTTGGCTGCAAAGTAGTAAGCATGGTAAGACCAGACCATAGTGCACGTGATATAGTTGCATATTTTAATGAAGATCCAATTGATCTTAATACAGGCGCACCAAAGAATGATGGATGGAAAAAATACTTTGAATTCACTCATAGTGGTCAAGGTAGAAAATATAACATGGCCCATACTTGGGGTGGAGCAAAAAGTACATGGCGTAATGACCAATTAACAAGCATTGATGTTGCATATATGAATCACAGAGAGATAATTGCATTGAAATAATAATAATAATAATGTAGTTTAGTTGTTGTGTACTGTCCATATCAATTTTCAGCAGTACTATGAACGATTAATCCTGATGAAAACCGGTATATCAAATAATGAACACTAGATAAATTACATATAAAATTTAAACTCTCTTCAAATGAGTCGATTATATGTACCTTATTCTTGTTTGCTTCATAACCAATGCCAAATAAAGGAAAATTTTTGAACATTGTATCTATAATAATGATCCTTTCTGCGAGCATACTAGCGGCAGTAACATTGACAGAATTTAGAAACTTTCGTATTGCTCAAGGCCAAGGAAACCTGACGTTAACACTAGAACAAAAAGCAGCAATATGTAATCCTGATAATTCATTATCAAAGCTCAAATCTGTTAATACTACTGAATCACATATCTGTGGTATTCCAAGGACGCAATCATCAAATACGACATCATCAGAAAATATGACAACAGGTGCAGAAGCACCATCAGCGGTTCCTACAGCACCACCGCAGTCTATGTCACCATCTATACCACCATTTCCACCAACGGGTTGACTAATTATATTTATTTTTACAATCCTGTCTTCCCATTTTTTCTATTGTCAGATAAGATTAAGCCAATAATTCAAATTATGCTTTATTCCCTTTGTAAGACATTACTTTATGTACATTGCAGGAAATTACTGGCTGTTAGAACAAAGATAAGATATTATATATGAGACATAATAGTTAATTAAAAAGAGTAATCTACCTAATTTGTTGGTATATTTTCTTAAAGCCAGAGTTTACATATAAAAGTTATAATTTGTTACGAAATGCTTATAATGTACGCTATATCAGCTCCTGCAGCTGTTGCTTATCTTGCATGTCAATAAAGTACAACAACTACCAAAAGTACTACTGTTATTTACAATTTTAATTCTTTCAACTTTTCTAACAGTTGGATACTACTATCATCATCCTCATTTCAGATTTGCTGCTGCACAAAGAGAAGATGAAAATCACGACCAAGATAATTCCTTGCCAACAGTAAACGATCCAAACCTGAAGGTAGAACAGGTCTTCAAAGGTCTTAGATTTCCTACAAAGATGGCATTTTTAGGTCCAGATGATATTCTGGTGTTGGAAAAAGATAATGGTACGGTACAAAGGATAGTAAATGGAAAAATGCTTCCAGAACCTGTACTTGATGTCAATGTTGCAAATAAATTTGAAAGAGGAATGCTTGGAATTGCTGTTGCAAAACATAATAATAATAATAATAATGAGCAGCAGCAGCAACAACCAGATAACGATGCTAGTATAGATAGCAGTAGTAGCAGTAATACTAGTGCCGATAATGGCGGTCTTATGGGTATTATTGGTGGTAGTGGCAGTGCTGGCAGTTCAGATAGTAATGCTGGTAGTGGACCTACAACATATGTCTTCTTATATTATACAGAATCTGAAGTAGAAGGTAGCGATATTTGTTATAAAGAATCAACTACTTGTGATCCTGCGGGTGAACCATTAGGCAATCGTCTTTATAGATATGAATTAGTAGATAACAAACTAGTAAATCCACTACTTTTATTAGATTTACCAACTGACCATAATCAACATAATGGTGGGCCTGTTGTAATTGGTCCTGATGGCAATGTATATGTTGTAATTGGTGACATAAATCACAATACTAAAGCTCAAAACAATCAGAAAGGCCCAGATCCAGATGGAACTAGTGGCATACTAAGGGTTACACAAGATGGCCAGTTAGTGAATAATCCTCCTCTTGGTGAGACTATGCCATTAGCTTTGTACTATGCATATGGTATACGAAATAATTTTGGAATGGACTTTGATCCTCTAACAGGTAATTTATGGGCTACTGAAGATGGACTATATTATGTTGATGAACTTAATTTGGTAAAACCAGGATTCAATAGCGGATGGTCAAAGATTGATGGGATGGCAGATAGATGTAACCCAGCAATATGTCGTTATTTGAAGGATAATCCTTCGTTAGCTTCTACTGTTAGTCCTAGTAAAGATGCTCCTCCTCCTTCTTTTTCTCTTAGATCTAGTACATCATCATCATCTTCTTCTTATCTAGACAGCTTAGTAGATTTTGGTGGAAAAGGAAAATATAGTGATCCTCAATTTGTATGGGAGTATAATCCTACTCCTACTGCAGTCAAGTTTCTCAATTCTGACAAACTTGGAAAACAATATGAAAATGACTTGTTTGTAGGTGATTTCAATCACGGAAATCTTTATGATTTTAAACTAAATGAAGATAGAACAGGATTAACACTACCATCTGACGGTCCACTTGCAGACAAAGTAGCAAATGCTCCCAATGAAACTAAAGGCATAATATTTGGAACTGGATTTGGCGGACCTACTCCACTCTTTATTAAGAAGCACAAAGACATTGGTGGAATTACAGATATAGAAGTTGGTCCGGATGGTTATTTGTATATCCTTACATTCCGTCAAAATCAAGGAACAATATATCGAATTGTTCCTAAATGATTAACTATTAATTGCCAAAAAATTAAGGAATAACAAAATGATTAATTGTAAAATTTTTTGTACTTTTGGGCTGTCAGCGGACAGTACCCTATATTTATTTATAAGTATGGATGATTACCATATTTTATCTTGGTAATAACAAGCAAATAAAACATTTCGTACTTAGAAATGGTTCCAATAATGTTGTGCCATTAGATTAGGTAGTCTTTATAAAGATGATATATTATATTACTCTAGGATACGTATATGCCGCAGAATTTTTCAAAATTATTATTGTTATTAGTATTAGCAGGATTAACTACTACTACTTTTATCATTGTCATAACCGCAACCATGATGACAACAGCAAAGGCACAAACAGATGAATTCAATGTTTACAAGTTTGACAATGATGGTAACTTCATTTTAGGTTGGGGTTCTAGAGGCTCTGGTCCTGGACAGTTTTACCATGCTCATGGCATTGCAATTGATCCTTCTTCAGGTAATGTATATGTATCTGATCAAGGCAATTTTCAGAGTAAGCTATCCCATCCTGACGCGATACCACATATATCAAAGTTTACTGCAGATGGCAAATTCATTACAAAGTGGGGTTCTCAAGGTTCTGGAGATGGACAATTTACGCGTGTAGAAGACATGGCCATTGATTCTTCAGGTAATGTATATGTAGCAGAAT
>JBJMFM010000177.1:0-3008 GCA_045808425.1 Nitrososphaeraceae archaeon
TCCAGGGATTCGAAACTACTCGGTGGTTTTTCAATTGCTGGAATTATCGCCTCTGCTCCAACACCATTCAGATAATGGATGAGTTTTAGCATATGTCCATTTTCTTCTGCAGCTTGTTCGAAGAAGAAGGCAGCACTTCCATCATATCCGATTCTTTCACACCACGATCCGATTGCAATGTATGCATTTGCAGATGATGCCTCATAGGAAATTTGATCATTAATTGCTTTTGCCATTTCCGTTGAAATTCGCATTATAGTAATCAAGGTTTTTTGATTATCTATATATTTTGCTTCACATGGTAATGGATACAGAATATAAGTTAGCCTATAGCCAAACACCCAGACTATAATCTTGATCTTTTTATACGCTTTTGTTTAACAGAAGTTAAGGAAACTTAAGCGTGGAGTTCCGGATTTTTATTATAGGAATGTATAGTGACTGAGTATCACTACCTATGTTATCTACAAAATTGAATTCGCCAGTCCGTCGCTTTAACTCGATGAATTTCTTGTTTGGCTTTTCATTCTGTACAATGTAATTGATAATAATTCCTCCACTAGCTCCAGTAATGATGAATAGAATGTCTTGATTTCTGTAGCTGATATGGTAAAGCATAGGAGTTAAACCAAGCTGATTGAGCAGAGTATACTATCGCTTTGAGCAAGTCTTCTAAGTTTTCATATTGTAGGAAGGTCGTAAACCTATCTTTGATTTGTGACATATGAAATTATCAGAGTGTGTCTATATATCAATATATTACCTGAGGGCTTCGAGAGCGAAATAGGGGAAAGGAC
Source organism: Nitrososphaeraceae archaeon (assembly GCA_045808425.1). Lineage (GTDB taxonomy): Archaea > Thermoproteota > Nitrososphaeria > Nitrososphaerales > Nitrososphaeraceae > JAFAQB01. Next base: position 798 of record JBJMFM010000177.1, read on the forward strand.
AATAGATTTTTGTTTTAATTAATATGATAGTACAAGAATAGTACAAATTTTCCATTTGAAATATTCAGATCGTTTATTTTTGACTGACTATATATAATAAATTATGATGACACAAAAAAATCTGACAGCTGGATATCATGATCACATCACTAAATCAGAGGTTGGTAATAATCATCATCATAAAAAGACAAAGTTTATGTTTATATTTTCGGTTATAACCATAAGTCTACTTTCATTGTTTATATCGGTATTAACTGTAAATGCGCAACCATATCCTGCTTCTACGTCTGGCAGTAACCACACTGGCAATACTACCACCACTAGTAATGCTACTGCCACCACTAGTAACGATACTCGAGTTACAAAAATGGGGATTTGTGTGGTAGGCGTAAAGAGTCCTTGTAATGGCGATAGTTAGCAGTAGCCAAATAGAGAAGAGATAAAACTAACAGTGTATATTGTCAAATGATTGCTGAAGAATTTATATTCATAAATAGATATTGTGGCGTAAGTCAAATATACTGGAAAATTAGCTTACATGAGGAGAGAGCCATCATCACGACTAGAATTCAACCAGCGCCAATTTCAGCAATATTGGTCTTGGTGACAGCTTCAACACTTTCATTAGTAGCAGTAAGTATGCTGACAATTCAAGAAGCAAGTGCAGAAAAAAATGCAATAACAATGATGATGCTAACAACCATAACAATGACCATAGTAAAACTTGTGCTAATCAACAACAAGAACACTCAAAGAATCGTGATCCTTCAACTTCAAATACGAACACTAGTCCTTTTCTCTAAAGTTATAAAAGTTTAGTGCCAATCTAAAAGCATCGAATACGTCATTATAGGATGTAGATTCTTTATCTAATGTTCCATCATTGTCTACAGCAGTTCTTAACGCAGTAATTAGTTTATCAAACCTATCTGGATTGATAGCTATTCTTCCACCATCTGTTTCTAATATCATTTTGCAGTGTCCTAACATAGCTTTGTGTTCATAGAATAACATCTCCCTATCAGAGCCGTAATCGTAAATAAAATAAATCACAACTATCAATAAAGTATAAGAGAGGTCGATATCCCCCTCTCCTTTAGTATATCCATTGCTTTTAATGACATACTTTTCTCGTATACTAGTTCCCCTTGGTTTGCAGAAACATATGTGAGAGGATATACTCAAAGAAGCGGTAATCCAAAAGTATTGATTAGTTATCTCTCAAATTAAGGAAGGTAGTAGTGGGATCATTTCTTGTTGTTATTGTTGTTACATCAATCCAAGCTGTCTCATCATTCCAACGTGATCATAAAATAGATTCTCCTCGTCAATCTGGCCATTCTTCCAATGGGCAACTGTGCAAAAATCCACCTGAAATTTCTTGTTTGTAGGTGGAATAGTTTTGCCCCCAGGACCTACCATTGGGCCTGTTTGTGTGCCTCTGAATATAGCAATTGAGCAAGTCCAGTCTCCTTGAGCAAAGAGAGTCTTGTATGGATTGTTTTGGACATGATTGTCAGGAAATATCTTAAACATTTCTACAGCTTCGTTTCGGTGTGCATTCAGACCTCTTGTAGGCTCTGATTGGCCTGGCCATCTTACTATTACATCATCAGTATGACGTTTACTAAAGGTATCCCAATCTTGGCTATTCCATGCATCGTCTAGCGTCTTCATTAGCTGCATATTTTCTTCAGCGCCCATTTGACATTAGATGCTGTAACAAACATAAAAAGCTCGTGGCTTTTGTTTTACTCAATAATCAATCTTCTCTTTAAAATGATAGAACTTCAAAGCTAGTCTGAATGCGTCGAATATATCGTTATAGGATGTCGCTTCTTTATCTAATGTCCCATCCTTGTCAACAGCAGTTCTAAGGGCGGTAATTAATTTATCAAATTTATCAGGATTGATAGCAATTTTTCTAGGCTCCTGTTCTAGTATCATTTTGCAATGTCCTAGCATAGCTTTGTGCTCTGAATTGAAATTGACAGGAACGATTCTCATATCTTGACTCCAACTATCACCTAACCCTTCTGATCTGTATCTGGCAATTACTTTATCATAATCTGCCTCTTCACCTATTTGCAGCTTTAGCGATCTAATAAAGGAAGGATTGGCACCATCAATGTATACCTTGTCTACATTATATTTGCTCATCAATCCATATACTGTAGATAGCATTCGTTATAATCCGGCCTGTGATACTCT
>JBJMFM010000178.1:0-17443 GCA_045808425.1 Nitrososphaeraceae archaeon
TTTACCATATTATTTTTTGTCTTGCCATATTTTTTCAAATCCTCTACTGACAGGCATAGATAATCCAGATAAAAATCAATAATGGAGCTTAGGATTAGCCATTCTTATAGCGTCAGCAGTACCATCCCACAAAGTTACGAGCACATTCAGTTCGCCAAACGATGATGTCTCAGTAAATGTTCCTGATGATACTTTTTCCGTGTTGTGTTTGGCAATCCATTCAGTTATTTTCTCTTGATTTGGATTACGTGATCCGATTTTAACTGTGTGTCCAAGCTCAATAAAACCATCAGCTAGCCTACGGCCTACATCTCCAGATCCTAGTATTCCAATTTTCATAATAAATCTCCTTCTCATTCTGATTTATACATTTGCATCTGAACAAAAATTATGCAATAACTATTTTTGTTGATAGTGCTTATCATTACTATCACTACAATATCTGACTAGAGAGTGGAATATGGCTTCCTTGATTTAAAATTTAAAATATACATTCTAGCAAGAAATTTGCCGTTTCTGTTCGTAAGCCATAATTCTATCAATATAATGACAAATTATTTTTATTACCACAGATTGTTTCCTTCAGGTAGCAGAAAAAGCTAAAGCTAGTTTTGTTACAATAAATTACAAAGCAATTGACATTTAAGGATTTGAAGAAGAGAGTTAGTTTACAAGCAGCACAACAGCAACAATCTGAACTGTTTGAAATATTACCTCTTTACCTAGAAGTTTAATGGTTGTGTCCTTCTCCTTCTAACATCTTGAAGGTGTGCATTATTCCAGGAAATAGTGAATCTAATGATTCTGAGACAGCCCTAACGCTGCCTGGAAGGTTTATTATTAAGGTAGTTCCTCTGATTCCTGCTACCCCTCTGGAAAGCATTGAAAGTGGTGTCCTTTTTTGTCCAAAAGTCCTGACACTTTCAGACACGCCACTCAATTCCTTATCTATAACCTTCTTAGTTGCTTCTGGTGTCACATCTCTAGGGCCAACACCAGTTCCTCCACTTGTTATAACAATATCAAGCTTTAATTCATCACAAAATTTCTTAAGGTCAGATTCTATAAGATCTGATTTGTTAGGTATAACTTTGTACTCTATTATCTCAAAGCAGTTGTTAGTTAACCTATCTATCACTATTTTACCTGATCTATCTTCCTTTTCATGTCGTGAATCACTGGTAACCAGAACCGCAGCCCTAAGCAGTTTATCGGATGGTTCGTAGAACGTCTTGAGGCCTCCACTTTTCTTTAGGAGTTTGACCGATTCTATCGATAACATTTCGTCAACAGGTTTTAACATATCATAAATTGTCAGTGCGCCTATAGATGCCCCAGTTAGTGCTTCCATTTCAACGCCTGTCTTGGCAACATTTTTGACTTCAACAATCACTTCTGCTAAATGCTCTTTTAGTGATACATCTACTTTGATACTATCTATAGGTATTGGATGACAGTAGGGTATTAGCTCCCAAGTTCGTTTTGCTGCCATGGTTGCAGAAAACTTCACTGCTTCAAAGATATTGCCCTTAGGAGCTTTTCCCTCCCGGATTAAAGTAACGGTATCAGGATGCATCTTAACAATTGCCTGTGCAATGGCTGTTCGCAATGATTCAGGTTTATTGCTGATATCAAACATGCTTTCTGTCATAGTGATCACTTTTTTCAAGAGAAATTCCATTAACCCAATGTGCGCCGTTTTTGTATACTTCTTTTTTCCATATAGGTACTTTTGTTTTGATCTGGTCAATACCATATCTACAAGCTTCAAAGGCTTGATTTCTATGCTCTGCTGATGCGGCCACAGCTACGCTAACCTCTCCAACTTTCAGATTGCCAGTTCTATGGATAGCCACAAAGTTGTTTATATTCCACTTCATTTTAGCTTCATTTTCAATTTCGGCGAGGTTTTTTTCTGCCATCTCCTTGTATGTCTCATAGTGCAGCTCAAAAACTGCCTTCGAATCGTTATGGTCTCTAACGGTTCCCACAAAAAGTATAGTGCTACCAGATGATTTATCCATTATATCTACCAATATTTTACAAAAATCAATTGGTTCTGAAGTAATACATATCATCTCATTTAAACCCTTAATAAGTGATAAAGACTACAATGTTATTATAATGCTTCTAACTAACCAACAATCAACACACGCATATACATCATCAATATCCAATGTCTAGCGCCTTTTGTTCTCCTGTAAAGATTGTGTAATGTTATGATACAAAAAATTCTTAGCACTTGGCAATTTGAACTGATAGTATTATCCTAATAACTTCTGAACACTGTGGTTATAATTTGAAAAAATCAAATCACTATCTGTTGATGTCTCGTCATCTTGTTATATCATTTACAAGACTTACAAGCAAATAATAATCATGGTCTGTTCTGTAGCTGTATTGGGACTTCAAAGCGTCGTCCGAATCTATTAACACTCATCGTTAGCTTGTCGCTTACGTTTTTCTTTCTCAAATTCAGTGAAATCTCTACAGTGTCATCTATTCTACTGCCGTCTATCGCCTCGATTATATCTCCTTTCCGGAGTCCAGCATAATCAGCTGGACTATGTGGTTCTACATTTGCTATTAGCACACCTTCTGTAGTTGGTAATCTATAGTACTGAGCCAATTGCCTTGTTATCTTTAGATATGATATTCCGATCCATGGTCTATTGATTACCCTTCCATTTTCTATTAGCTCATTCACTACTGATCTAGCGATGTTGACTGGTACTGCAAATCCGATTCCATGGGCGTATGGCATCTTTGCAGTATTAATCGCTATAACCTCTCCATTTGTATTCAAAAGAGGTCCACCTGAGTTGCCTGGGTTTATTGCTGCATCAGTTTGAATCAATTCTAGAATCCCTTTGTCAAACTGGATTTTTCTGTTCAATGAGCTTACTATTCCAGCTGTCACCGTTGGTCCTCCAGTTAGGCCAAATGGATTGCCAATTGCAATAACTATTTGGCCTATTTTCAAATCATCAGAATTTCCTAATGTAGCAAAGGGAAGTGTTTCTATCGAATCTAATTTTATAACAGCCAAATCTGTAGCCTCGTCTGTTCCTATCACTCTTCCATTGAATATCCTACCGTCAGTTAATGTAATCTTCAATCTCTTTGCCTCTTCAACTACATGATTGTTGGTAAGTACATGACATTTCCCATCAATTATTACACCCGAGCCCACACCTTCAACTGGAAATACTCGGAATAGCTGATCACGTACAGTTCTTACACTTGCAATGTTTACAATGGCTTTACTTACATTTTGTACAGCATTAACAATTAGATCTTCATTAACCGGTATCATAATAATAACACCTCACCTTGCCTTTGGTTAACGACTTCAGCCACATTGAGATATCATCCTATCTCTTTTGGTACAATTATGAGCTCTGTTTTCTTTTCTGCTCTTATTATGGTAAGTTTTACTGATTTTCCAATTGCATCTTGTTTTAACAGCTGTCTCCTTAGATCATGTAGCTTAGTTATTGGCTCATCATCGAATCTTACAATGATATCACCTATTAGGAGCCCTGCTTTCTTTGCAGCCGTTTCTTTTTTTACTGATATGACTAAGAGACCTTCTTCTTGAATGGGCTCTAGTTGTCCTCCTACTTCTGGAGGAAGAGAAATCTGATCTGTGACGATACCGAGACGTGCTATCTTAATCGCCCCATCTTTTGCGAGCTGTTCGGAGACATTTTTGACTTTATTTGTTCTAATTGCGATTCCCCTGAATAAAATATAGGCCATGTTTAATCCTATCATCTTTCCTTGGACGTCAACTAATGGTCCTCCTGAATATCCTGGGTTGAGGCGTGTATCAGTAATAACTATATTATCCATTTCATCTGATGGTGCCCACCGCCATCCTGCTCCCACTCCTCTAATCGATCTTCTTTCACTTGTGATTATTCCTTCTGTAATGCTAGGATATTCCCCATAAGGGTTAGCAAGTGCGAGAACAAATTGTCCTGCTTTGAGATTTTCTGAATCGGCAATCTCTATAGGCTTTAAAGGAAGGATATCATCCTTGCCATTGGTGGCTTCAATTTTCAGGAGTGCGATATCAGAATATGGATCGTTCCCTATAACCTTGGCTCTATAGCGTTTGCCATTGCTCAGACTAACTTCTACTTCGTCTAGCTCTCCGACTATGTGACTGCAAGTCACTATGTGACCATCAACGTTCCAAATAACTCCTGAACCATTTCCTCTGTTTCTTGAATGTACGCTTACTATTGATCGTGATACATTGTCAGCTACACGCTCTATTTCTTCTGATAAGGACAATAATGCATTATTATTTGTATATGAAATCTTTTTTTCGCTCATATTTTCTATTGATCATTCTCTATATAGTCAGTCACACTATTTGTTGACTAAGAGTTTAGCAACTTAGTCACATCTCCCAACGCTGTAGCCTTTAAAGGCCAGTGGTTTGTGAATCAAATTTGACCTACTTTTTAGAACAAGTCACATAATATAGGAAGTCAATTCTCATAAGCATATCCTAAAGCTGCAGAACGATATACGTTTGTGTAAGTCCAGTGCCCTCTAATTGCTTCGTTGTTCCTTAGATTATCCTTTTTTACTTGCTTGAAAACTTCGTCTTTCTATTTGAGAAAAATTAAATTGACTAAGCAAGTTTTTCAGTCAAGTCTTCAAAAGAATACAATTTTGGTCTTCGTAAGTAATTTTCAACATTGCACCTTCTTTTTCCCATTCTGATAATATTATAGGATCCGTAAAATCAAAGACTGACAAGCTAAGCAATAAGTAGGACTTGGTACCAATAAGGGGATATTCTAAGCAACCTTATATACCACATATCCGTCATGGCAGCAGAGTATGCTTACAAAAATAACTATGTTAGCAACAATTCTTGGTATTTCAGCCTCCATACTGCTATTCATAATAATATCTGCGGATACAAGTAGGTTTAATATTTATCTTGTATCAGCGCAGACGAACGATAGCAATGTTACTAAAAGCAGTAACAACGTGAGCAAGAACAGCATGGAACTTGCCATGTCTGAATTGGCAAAAATACATCTCATGGCGGCTAATGAAGCATTGATGAAAGGTAATACTACAGCGGCATTTGCTCAAATGAATCTTGCTTATCTGCAATTGTCAGTGCTAGGGATGAAAGATATGGGTACATTAAATGAAACACAGGTTATGAAATTTATGCAAAGTGGAGAAAAAGGATCCTCTTCCTCCTCTTCTTCCTCTAATAGTAAGATTATGGTTCCAGATAATTGCATTATTATACAGGGTGGAATATTAGAGTGTCGCGATATCCTTACTGGAAGTTACTCCCTGGCAAGGTAGTTAAGGCTTGTAAATCAAGAATAAATATATCTGGAAAAGAACTCAAAAGAAACTATTAAAAGATACATTTTCAGGCACCCATGCAATACAGATACTGTTATGTACATTGCATGCTGATGATAATAATGAAAACAATTCTAAACTGTGCAAGCGCATCAGTCCCAATTATGGCGTAATGTCCTCCATAAAGTATCGTTTTCTAAACTATGCCTTGCATATAATAATTTTAAATTCAATCTTTTTATGACAGATATTGAACAGAATGACAATAATAATAAGCACTATATTGCTCGTTGTCTTTGATCTTGTTGTTGTCTACGTTTGATCTTGCTCTCTATAACTAGCATACCATCAACATACAAGAGAATCATCGGCCCTGCTACAAACCACATTGTCACACCGCTACCATCAGGAGTTATAAACGCTCCAAATATAGTACATAAGGTAATGGCATACCTGAATTTAGATCTCCAAAAAGTATATTCGACAATTCCGGACACAGTTAGGGCCCACATTATAATTGGAAGTTGATATGAAAGTCCGAATATAATCAGAAACTGCATTACAAATGGAATGAATTCTCCTATTTCAAGGAATGTGCTGATACCAATAGCCTGCCCATATTTGTACAACAAGCTGAGTATAGAAGGTATAACAATAAAGTAAGAGAATAAACAGCCTCCTGCAAAGAGTCCTACTGCATATACCATAAATTTTTTTACAACAGTCTTCTCTCTTTTATAAAGCCCCGGACCTATAAAACCAGCCAATTCTCTTACAACAATTGGCATGACTAGGATTATTGATAGCATGAGTGCAGAATAGATCTCAGTTAAGAATGGTCCCTGTGGCGTAAGTTGTATGAGGTTGACATTTTGAGGCAGTAAGTTACTCTTCATGAGATGAATTGTTTGAATAGATATGTTATTCCAGATATCTGGATGTGGTAGTGGAATTTTATAACCATTGAAATCATAGATGCTAATGCTAAAGATCAGACAGAAAATCGTGACTATGCCAATGGCAACAAGAATTCTCATTATCCTATTCCTAAGATCCCGTGTATATTCTACAAAAGATCTTTCCTTATACATTAGTAACCTCACTCATATCCGCTTCATCTCAAATTGATAAACAACCTCCTTAGATCATCTCGTTGACATTTCTGCTTTGTACAAATTATTATTATTATTATTTTGGATCAGATAATGGAGCACATGTGTCAAAATATCAAATATCTCCCAGTACAATTAATATGTAAAATCACCATTTGTCCACACAGGAGATTAAATGACACAGTTGATGGATGTTTTATCATCACACATTAACCGTATCATAACCTATTGCTCCATTTGGAAATGGATCTGCGTATACATCTGTCTGTATATTTCCAGCTTTATCTGTAGCTCTGACTACGATCTTGTGCTTACTATTAAGCGCCAGATCCAATTCAGCATTCCATAGAACCCACGTATATTGTGATAATGGTTCTTTGATTTTGGCATATTTCCAACTAGCACCACCATCTGTACTTACTTCAACTTTTGCTATTCCTCTATCTCCTGCAAAGGCCATACCTGCGATCGGAACCATTCCATTGAGTGTGACATTAGAAGGTTCCAAATTTCTAAATCTCTTTCTGACAAGTGAATTACCCGGAATAATGATGAATGAATGAGTATTGTATCTAGCTTTATTAGTCCAACCCTTCCTCTGCCAATAACCTTCATAGACAGTATCAACTAACTCTATCTGAGTTATCCACTTTGCATTCATCATACCATATATTCCAGGAACTATAGCCCTTACAGGATAACCATGCTCAGAAGTAAGAGGGGCACTATTCATATCATAAGCCAGTATGGTACCTTCAAAGAGTCCTCTTTCTAGAGGTATCCCAACGTCGTAGCCGTCATAACATCTAAATACAATATATTTTGAGCTTGGTTTTACATGCGCCTTGTCAAGAAGATCTTTTAGGCGCACACCTTTCCATACAGCAGTGCTGATCAAATCGCCTCCTATTTTATTGCTTACACATTCGAGTGTAGCAAATTCTTCTACTGAAGGCATGTCTCTTAGCTGTTTGTAATTGATTACTAAAGGATTGTCTACTAATCCCCTAACACTTAAGTTCCAAGTTTGTGCGTTAACTTCTGGCACTATGGGATTCTTGTCTATCCTGTAAAATAGATCCGTTGGCGTTATTTCTGACTCAAGCAGAGGTCTGAGCCTAGAATCCTCAAATGCCGGGGGTATTGGTTTTGATCTAAGTAATGCTAACAAAGAAGGAGATAGCTGTCGCTGCTGTACTTCTTTTCTTGGAACTAGGAGAGAACCTAAACCAAAGTAGATAATTGGTAAAGCTACTGCTGATGCAACGCTAGCACGCAGCAATAGTCTTTTCCTATAATCGATTTCTGGTTTAATATTACTGCCGCTTGTTGTAGCATCCTCCTCCTCAGGAGTTATATCTCTTGATCTACCTAATGGCACTACTCGCTGATAGAAATAGGACAAGGTGAACCCAAAAGCGATGCTAGAGGGGATAAGATAAATTGCCAGAAATATAATTGAATTAAGTTTTGCCTCAAGCTCAATTTCAGCCAAAGCCAAGAGTAAAGCACCTACAACGAGAAGAATAATGTAGGCTATAACAGAAGACTGTATTGCTCTCATTGCATATGCTTTGGAAGCGAGTTTTTTAGATCTATGTAACAGTCTGACAAATAATAAACCAATCAGGCCATATAGTATAATACTAGCAACTACAGCTCCTATAAATGCAGAGTATTTGGCAAGAGGCCCAAGCGTCTCAACAGCTCGTGACTCAACTTGTCCGGGAGTTAGGGAGAACAAAGTTTGAGATGCAAGCTCAGGAATGAACAGTCCGCCAATAAATAATCTTAGAAGTAACGATACTGTGATAGCCACAGCTCCAGCAGCAAGTCCTGCAATAAAAGACAATGTAATGGAGTAAGAACCGCCAGGTTTCTGACTCATGAAGCTATCTTAAAAAAGATAGATTTAACTTTTTTCTAAGGAAAACCAGTTTCAAGTCTCTAATAATGATTGGAATCCACATCTTATCATATCTTATCATATTTCTAACATCTAGAAAGAGAAAAATAGATCAGATAATACTGTAAGATGTATGTTATACTTCCTGAGGCCGTATTCTTTAGTATTAAGCACGATTGTAGTTGTATTGATGACTTTTGTGGCTCTAATTCCATATATGCATATAAGATCTAATGAAAATGGCATATTGTTAGTATCATATGCAGAAGGACAAACAATGACTGGGATGGTGAATCAGACTGACACTGCAGATGTAAAATCTACTGAGAATAAGACAGCACCATCATCAAATAACCAAATACATGGAACGTTAATAGTAACAAAGGATGTTATCAATCAAAGCGGTGGTAATAATAAGAATCCCTCCGATTTTACAATCACTGTACACGGTAATAACCCTTCTCCCAGTTCCTTTCCTGGTAGTTCATCAGGTACCACTGTAAAATTGCAAATGGGAATGTATAGCGTTACGGAAACAGGACCATCAGGCTACAATTCAACTTTGACAGGCGATTGCTCAGGTGGCATGATGTCAGTTGAAACTAAGAAATGTAATATTGCCAATACTTTCTCGAACAAATCTTCAATCGGCAATGATAATACTAAATAGACCCGGTATAGCTTAAAAGACCTAGCTAGAGAGGGAGTATGGGCACACATAGACTAAGGATAACAGCAAGAGAAAACCAACTGTCGCTAGACCATAGCAATTTGCTTTGAGACCTAATTAAAAAGAGAGAGCAGATGTACATACATTTTCAGCTATCAGAATTTTATGGCTAATTTTGAGGCGGTAATTTTTCAGATTTTCAAGCTTTTTCTCAACACATTACCTTTGCTGTAATAGCCACAGAGATTGCTATAGATAGGTCTATCACTAGCTATTATCCTTGCTATTTTATTCTATATTCCTTTTCCTTTGCCTATATCACTTACTATAGCTTTCATTTTGAGCTTCTATCTTAGAAAAAAGACAGTGAAATGACGTTTGGTAGTTCTACAAGTGGTAATTCATGTTCAGCGTTCCGAATATTCTTCATCTATTCTTGTATTAACTGCAGGACAAGGCATAATGAAACTGCTTGTCACAAATGTGGTTCAAAGATGAAAAAAGCAGATTTCTATAGTTTTCTAACTTGATAACGAAGTGCTGATGATGGTTTCAATGATGTCATCTCTGTGATCTGCTACCATAGAGGCTTGTGTAAATAGATATTTTTTGTATGAACCAATGCCTGAATTAAATGACTTTGCTATAAACTTGTGACAGCCATCAAAGATATCCGTGATATATTGTTTTTTTGGTGTATCATCCTCTACTTCTTCAGGCTTGTGTTTCTGATCGTGGTGTTGTCTGTATTTTGAGTCAGTTTTAAAATACTCCATTACATTTGCTAAAAATTACTTTTGCTCAGACAGTTCATGGTGGTGTAACCCTCTGAATTTCTCATGAACCTGATTCCTATACAAAGTCAATCCAATTCTTGTAGCATATGGCTGTCCCTTTGCAAACGACTCTGCTAATTTTCTAATAAATTCCATTTCTACTTTTGGCGGCATTGGTGGATCGAACGGATCTACATATGTTTCAATTATGGTCGGTTTTTTCTCTGACATCGCTTCATGCATAACTGTTTTTACTTCTGTAGGCTCCCTAATAGAATATCCTTTGCCACCACAAGCCTGAGCAAATGTAGCAAAATCAATTGGTGTAAATTCTACGCCATATTCGGGATTTCCAAGGAAAGCCATTTGCTCCCATCTAATCATTCCTAATGTATTGTTTTTTATTATTATCACCTTAATTGGCAAATTGTATTGAACCGCTGTCGCAAATTCACCCATAAGCATAGTAAAGCCGCCGTCTCCAACAAATGCTATAGATTGTCTTTCTGGAAATGCCACCTGTGCTGCTATTGCATAGGGTAAAGCACAAGCCATACTTGCAAGGCTACCGGATAGTGAAAATTTCATCCCCTCTTTGATGTTGATATAACGAGCTGCCCAATTAGTAATTGTGCCACTGTCTACCGATATTATGGCATTGTCTTCTAGTTCTTCAGATACAGCAGCAGCAATAACCTGTGGCTTAATCGGTTTGTCAGTCCTAGTACTTTGTTCTTTTAATAAGCTGATCCAATTTTTCATTGCCTGCTGTTTTGCCTTTAAAAACTCAACGTTCTTTTTTTGCTGTAACAATGGAAGTAATGCGGCTAATGTGAGTTTTGCATCTCCTACTAATCCTATGTCTACAGGATATCGTAATCCAATTTTCTCCGGCATAATATCAATTTGAATCCCTTTTGCCTGCCCTGGTTTTGGAAGGTAATCTATGTACGGAAAAGATGTTCCAACCATCAGCAATGTGTCTGCTTCGTTCATAGCGTCGGTAGCCGGTTCAGTTCCGAGAAGACCTATTCCACCAAGACTGTATGGGCTATCATCTGGAACTACTGCTTTACCCAAGAGGGCCTTGATGACTGGAGCGGCTAATCGGTGACAAACAGCAGTGACCTCATCAGGGGCGCTAAGGGCGCCCTGTCCTACCAGTATTACAACTTTTTCTCCTACATTGAGTATTTCTGCAGCCTTTAGCAGTAACTCATGATTTGGAATTGCTCCATAGGTAAAAACATCTGAAGTATGACCGGGAACTTTGTGTCTTGAATATTTACCCTTTAGTCTTTGTTCCTGAACATCTATAGGAATTGTTATATGGCTAACTCCTCTGCGTCCAAGAGCACTCCTGCATGCAAGATCCACTGCCATCTCCGCATGCTCTGGTTCATTTATCATATTGTTGTATACTGCCACATCAGAAAACAATTGTAAGAGGTTCACATCCTGTTGATAACTAGAACCCATCAAATCTGAGTATGTGCTACCGGTAATCGCTATAACAGGTGTACTATCAGCTTTGGCGTCATATAAGCCATTTAAGAGGTGTATTGCACCTGGGCCTGACGTAGAAACGCATGCTCCAAGTTTTTTTGTATACTTTGCATAAGCACAAGCCATGAATGCAGCCGATTCTTCGTGTCTCACTAGTACGAATTTGATTTTATTTTGTCTTTGCCTTAACGCCTCAATAAAACCGTTGATGCCATCACCTGGTAGTCCAAAAATAACATTTACATTCCAGTCAATTAATGCTTCAGCTACAATATCGGCAGTCCTTAAATTTTCATATTCGCTCATAATATATTATGTTATGACTGTATTGCAAAATATATATGCACATCAATCATGATGTCTAATATTACTCTAAGCAAGTCTAATAATTTTTCAATTCTACATATTTGTTTTGGTTTAGTACTACATTTTACTATGATGTTTGTCTAAACGGTCTCATACTTATTCTACTCCATTAAAGAATGGCTGGAGATATTTTACTTATCATTTGTTATATTTTTTGCCACACATGCACGTCCCATAGACGTACATTGATGTCCTCAAAACTACGTCTATACATCCATCAATGGTCCTGTGGTTTCTTGGATTCCCTGCCTCCATATTCCATAGCCTTATTTACTATCAGATCTACTTTTTCTCTGCTCTCTACGGCTAATGCTACTATCGCTTCTGTATTTTTTGAAGTGTAGCAAATTTCCTTTTTAGTAAAAGTTTTAAAAAACTTTTCAACCAAGAGCATGACGAATATATCATCACCGATGATCATACATGTTGCATTCTCATCAGTAAATCGAGGGTTAAACTTAAAACCAGGTTTGGCAAAGAACTCCATTGTTTCAGGGACACCCTTCAGGTAAATTTACAAAAAATTTTTGTTATTGTCACTATACCTGAATAAAGATTGAAGACTATGAACGCTATTCAGCCATTGCTGCAAAACATAAAGCCTGAGATCCTAAGTAAACGGCAGCTAGTAGGAATGAAAGAATAAATGAACAAGCGGTTTTTGAACCAATAACATTAGGTCTTCTTGTCTTGCGAAGATTTTTCAATGATTTCAACTGGTTTCTCGTCGTCAGATTCAAATTCAGACGGATATCGAATCGTACTATTAAAAAGAAATGCATACCCAAAGTAAATTACTTTTTAATAGATGTCTTCTTGAAGAAAAAGGAACAAAAGTTACTATAATATCATTGTCAAGTCAGTTTGTTATCTTCGCCCATATCCACCATCACCAACATTTGAAGGGACATGTGATGTTACTTGCAAGGAGTACATGCATTTTTCTTTAGTGGCAGCTCCAACATACTCCACATACTACACACACAAATTGTGTTCTCTTTTTACAACTCTTGCATGCCTCGTACTTGGAAACCAATGTATCTCGCAGATATTCATGCATAATACATATTGATACATAGTCATAGCATATTAACTTGTAATACTATTATCAATGAGATGCAATAGTTTCAATACATCGGATATTATACCCGAAAAATGATAGGCTAGATCAAAGAGAAGTAGAAAAACACGAAATGCTGATACAGCGACAAGTTATTCAACTAGTCTCATACATTTGCTCTTCTGAACCTTTTACTCTTTGTCTATCCTCAGTCATTCGCTGAGGGGTATATGTAATGCCATGATCTAATTTCAAATGGCTTAGAAAAGCTATCCCATTATTGATGGTATCATTAACTATTAATGCTCGTCTACAAATACTACATATAATAATATGTTCATCCCTAGATGCTACCATATAATAATGCCCTACAAGTATGGCGTCTTAATTTTATTTAATACTTACAGTTCTATGCAGTTGTTACTGATAGCTACAGGAAATACAAATTAAATATTCATGCTTTGCTACCTATGATCTTAAAAACTTATGTAGATGGATACTTATAGAAATTAGTTGATCTTCCTTTGTTTAAGAACACTGCCCCTCTATCAAAGACTAACTTTGCTATATTAGTTGCTATAGTGGTAGTTGCAACATTATTATCAATTTCTTCATATCAGTATTATACATCAACTTCCGCTAGAATTGCCGATATCGCTTCACATGAAATAAGAACAAATGCCCAAATTCAAGTACATGACATTTCACAGATATTAGCAAATAGAGTTGAGAGTATAACCGCACTTCTACAAACGCTTGCTGATTCACCAGCTATACATAATAATGAATACAAAAGAGCATACACTGTTATCAATAGTATACAACAGTACTCAGACCAGGTTACGGACTTTTACATGTGGCTTGATAAAAATGGCAAATTGAATTGGGTGAGTGATATTAACCAAACTGCATACCAAAAGTACAAAGGAACAGATCTAAGCTATAGACCATACTTTACTATACCAAGGGGTACGAATACAGCATATTACAGTACTTTGATTGAATCAAATGACAAAGTACCTAGATTATATATATCGTATCCAGTAGTTAATATGACGGCTAAAGGATCAGGAATATTCACTGGTATTGTAGCAGCTTCAATCAATGTTGACACTTTGGGAAATGTATTACAGCGTCAATTAATACCGCAATTTAACAGTACAATAGGACTATTGGATAGAAATGGCATAATACTTTATTCTAACACTCCATCATTTATTGGCAAGTATGTTTTTGGAAATGATATACAATCTGCACTTTCATCCCTGCTTACTTCAAAAGATAGAGACTCGTTAAATAACCTGATAAGGCGTTCATTACTAGGAGGTACAGGCTCAAGTGACATTTCTGCACAGGGAAAAATGAGCACTATATCTTATGAACCAGTGGATATTAATGGTAAATACTTCTTGACATTGTACGTTATCGCTCCACATAACCTTGCAAGCAATGTTGATGTATTAATTACTCAACAGAAGAACTTTAGTATATTCATAGTAATTGCAATTGCAGCAGTAGCATTTGGTATTGCATTTTTGCTATTCATGTGGAACAAAAGGTTAGAAATAACTGTAAACACAAGGACTGCAGATTTGAAGAGAACAACAGACTCTTTAGAAGAATTAAACAATCAACTTTCAGCAGCAAATGAACAACTAAAAGTACATGATAAAATGCAAAGAGAGTTTATCAATATTGCTAGTCATGAGATAAAGACTCCAACTCAAGCTCTTCTTGGTTACTCTGAGATATTACAAAGACATCCTGAAAAAAGAGAACAAATATCCGAGGCAATATATAGAAATGCTAATCGATTACAAAGACTTACCAATGACATTCTTGATGTCACGAGAATTGAAAGTCAGACACTAAAATTAAAGAAGGAGCAATTCAATCTGAGAGATTTAATATTTACTATTGTAGAGGATTTCAAAAATGATATTCAAAAGAAAGGTACCAATATTAGATTATTGTATGAACCTTATAATAATCTGCTGGTAGAAGCAGATAAAGGAAGGATAACACAGGTTATTTCTAATCTGTTAAGTAATGCTATTAAGTTTACAAATGAAGATAGTAGAACTATATTTATTGATGTCTCTACGAAACAACAAATTCACAACAATAGTATAGACAAGAAGCTAATTCTCAGTATCAGGGATAATGAAGCGGGTATTGATCGAGACATATTGCCAAGGTTGTTTACAAAGTTTGCTTCAAAATCGGAAATAGGCGGCACGGGTTTGGGTTTGTTCATTTCTAAAAGTATTGTTGAAGCTCATGGCGGAGAGATATGGGCCGAGAATAACCTAGATGGCAAAGGCGCTACATTCTACTTTAGTATACCTGTAAGTAGATAGATACTATACATGTTATAAAAGAGCCACTTGTCTAGTTTTATAAATCCAATCCTGAGCAACAGGCTGATGGGATGATAAATATTGCTAACGCCATGGTGTTGGCTTTTGTAGGATTCTTCTTCTAGCTGCATACTCACAATATTCCCAAAACCAAAGTACGCAAAGAAGATGAACCCTGCTGGGCTTAATTATACCCAACGCTGCAATATACAATGATAACTGTTCCTAACAAATGTCTCATATACAACTCACACAAGTTAGCAAGCCAAACCAAAGTCCAGAAATATTATTATTAGATAAGTCCTACAAATATAAAAATATTGTATAACATAAACGTCAGCTCCTAGTATGAGGCCTATATCATACATTATAGCCTGGAAGAGACTATGATATCCTTCAGCTGATGTGACTTTGATATCGTAACAAGCTTAAAGCAATAATGCGGCGCAACTTAATTTCGTTACTGTTATTATTGTAATCATGATTTCTCTCATTCTTTTGATTCATCATTTTCAACTGTTGTCCACGGAAACCATTTTCCAATAATTTTACTCCAATCAATTTTTAGAAATAAGTATAATGTACCACCTAAAATTATAACAGCACCAATTACTCCAACGATAAGATAAACTGGGTTCTCCGTAGTAGAACTAGAAGAACTAAGAAAACGCTCAATAAATGGTCTTCCTAAAAATACTGCTCCCCACACTATGGCTTCATTTAATATTAATTTACCAGAAAAAGTGGCAGTAGCGAATTTCCATGGGCTATATTTTGCAATTCCTAGTGGAATGTATACAAGGTCATCTGGAATAGGGGTTAATGCAGCAAGAAAGGCGCCTAGCCAGCCATATCTGCCTAAAAGCCTCTCTAGTGGAGCCATTCGTTTCTTTGTACGTATATTCAAAATACTTCGACCATAATAGCTAGCGTAAAATATTATGACCTTAGCTACAAGTGCTCCGGCTGCACTAGATAAGCAAATGAGATTAGGATCCAAATATTCGTTAAATGCTGATGTAATTAAAATTGGAAAATATGGAATTGGAATAAAAACTATAATACTTCCTACAAAACTGATAAGAAATATGCCAAGGTAGCCAAAATTACCAAAAAATTCAAAAAGCTGACTGACGATGTTAGTGTCGACCAAGCAAAAACTTACTGGTATATACTCTAAGTGTATATAATAAAAGGATATCAATGAATGTACGCACAAAGATCAATACATATACATGTTGAGAGACAAAGAAAATTACTATCTAACAATCAAGTATATGATGAAAGAATATTTCTGCACGTAGAACATGGAATTAATGTTTGTTTGCCACATTCTAGAACAGACGAATATGAGGAGACATTATATTACTGAGATTCATACTGAACTATTCAAATGCTGCAGGAGAACTTATCTTCATTGCAGGGCTTCAGGAAATTGTCATAGTGATTGCGGCTGAGACTTTATTTCCTGGCTACAGCAATAGAGCTAATGATCTGAGCAGTCTGGGATGTACAATTCCATAGGTACGCAGTCATATTTTTTCTAGTTGCAATTGATTCTTTGCCTTTTGTTCCTTTTGTTCTATCCAATATTAGAATGATAATGCCGGTGATTACTGTTATTATTCCTATGACTGCTAGTGCTATTCCTGCTATTACTTGACCATTCCATTTGACTCCACACCACCATCATCGCTTTTTCTTTCTTCCTTCTTGTGCTATTTGATAGACTTGATCCCAGCACTTAGATCATGATGACGGATATAACTAGAGTTTCTTTACTCGATCGCCACGTGTTAGATCACTTTGAGAAGCGAATAGTTAAAGACGAAGCTGATAAAGTCATGTATGCATTCATACACACAAAAAAATAAAAAGATTTTTTGTACTAGTATGTGTTTTTCACACATACTGTGCAAGTACTATACAGTCTACTTTATCCTGTTGGTGTTATTGTTGTTATTGTTGTTGAATTTGTTGTTGGTGTTGTTGTCAAGTCTTCTTCTTCTCCTACGTCGACGTCGAACTCATTCTCGGCGTGTTGGTTACATGCATCGGCTCTACTAATCACGAGAGCAAGGCACTTGGCCTTCTGTTTGTTTTCTTGCTTGGAGCTAACAGAGTCTGCTAATGCTGCTTGAGTACTTGTTGCGTATATTCCTGCTGCTAATGCTGCTAAGACAACTAATACTACTACACTTGTGTGGTTCACGTTTCTATTATACAATCATCTATATATTTGACTTGAGGAAGTTAATGCTGTTTATTATTGCTGATTTATTTAAGATAACTATTGAGAATATTAAAGCTGGTGAAGTGTCCAGCTGTTTATTATTAG
>JBJMFM010000179.1:0-3987 GCA_045808425.1 Nitrososphaeraceae archaeon
TATGGAATAAATAACTTTTAGCAATAATTAAAACCTAAAGCCGTCGCCTATATAAGTACTAATTAGAACAATTCACATATTCAACAGAACCTAAAATCAGTCAAAGTCTGCGTTGTACGCTGGGTGATTACGCTCCATACCCGCGTTAATGGGCCAAATTTGTTAGTATCTTAAGCAAATACAGTGTCTATATATTGGTACCATCGTCATATCATATACAAATAAAAAAATCATATGTAAATGATAATAATATACAAAACCAAGAATTATTGACATTGGATACCATTTCTCCGATATGGGCTAAGAGATTAGAAGAAAGCAAACTGCTTCCTGTATTATCCCTTAATCGGTTAAAATTGTATCTTGAACTTAAAGACACCTCAAAGTGTGTAGTTGGAGAAGCACATGGTTTTTCGTCATCTTCTGTATCTAACTGTAAACTGTGTTCTAGGATTTCTTGGAAGTTTATGTTTTATTTTATGATTTGCTCATATTCAAAGTTAGAAGGGACTGGGAAGAAGTTTGTGGAACATTGGAGTGAAAAGCATCATTATACCTGCTGATAAAGATCGATTGGAGTGGTATTTCTTATTAATTATTATTTGACCAAATCGTAGGTATGATATTAGATTGGTTGCTTTCTCTCAAGTTCCTGTATTATAGCCATGACTTGATTTGATATGTGTGCTATATCATCGGCTTTCATTTGTTGTTCTGAAGTCTATTTTTTCGTAAAAAACCATTTATAATAAATCTTGACATTAATTGTCGAGTAACGTTGAAAGCTGTCCAAGCGAATTTTCTCAGTTTTCTACAAGGCACTAAGCAATTTGTGATAGCTATTTATCAACGCAATTACAGCTGGACTCTTAAACAGTGCGAACAGCTATGGAATGACATAACGCGTACTGCATTATCTCCGGAGATCCCAGGACATTTTATCGGATCGATAGTTTACATAGAATCAGGAGTATATCAGGTCAGTTCTGTACCACAATT
Source organism: Nitrososphaeraceae archaeon (assembly GCA_045808425.1). Classification (GTDB taxonomy): domain Archaea; phylum Thermoproteota; class Nitrososphaeria; order Nitrososphaerales; family Nitrososphaeraceae; genus JAFAQB01. The sequence continues at coordinate 1,000 of JBJMFM010000179.1, forward strand.
ACTTGTGATCGATGGTCAGCAACGACTCACTACACTTTCGTTATATAAGGTGTCACCAAAAAGTCCTCGTTACCAGCACCACCGAGCCTCTCTACAATATCCTTGTTAAAATATTGTGGCCATATATCTGCCAGTATCTGTTCTCCTGCGTATCCTTTTACTGAGGGTTTATAGACTAGCTGCGAGAGCATTTGATATATTTGTTGTATTTGCGTGGTGGGTCTGTCAAATATAGATACAATTTGGTTTAGTTGTCCATTTAAATTTCGGATTGTTTCTTGTGAACATTGTTGGATCAATTGTGGGTTCTTTTCTAATGTAGACATTAGCGCGTTCAATTCTGTGCTGATTGGAGTCAGTATTTGTGCATTGATTGTCTGTTGCACTCCTTTTAGAAGTATCTCCACTATTTTTTCGTGTCGGCTGATTCTTTTAGTATAGGAAAGTTATCCCATGCAATTCTGCTTATGGTTATTGCTTCGTCAATATTTCCGTCTCTTAGTCGCTTAGAAAGGAACTGTTTATTGGATTCTGCGAAATTAATAGCTCTTCTACCACCCTCACAGAACAGACACCATAGCCCATTTTCAGCTAGCATGAAAGATTCACCTCCGAGAACAATTTTTCGCAGATGTCTTCTATGTCATTTTCAAGTTGGGCTATTTGTCTCTCTTTTTTAAGTAGTTCCTTTTCTCATCAGATATTTGTTTTGTTTGATGACTGGCTAGTGATGAGGCTTCTCCTCGATGAAAGCCATAAAAATTCCACTTTTGCATTTGTTTGTTTGCAGTTTATCTGACATAGAAAGGTGCTTATTTTACAACTTATGGAGCAGATAGCATATAGGAACTCATTACTGAATATAGTATTGATTTGTCCTGTCAAAGTTCTCTATAATTTCGAAATTTCTTTCGAAACTATTTTGTCTCAGCAGATTTAACTCTGGAAATACAGCTGAAGGATCTTCTTTTGCCATTTTAGAGGCCAAGTGTTCTTTACCAAATAGAGAGATGCAAAGATCATAAGTCATATTTCTTACTTGAAATTCATCTATGATACCAAAGCTATGAAGATATTCATGAGCTAAAACCATGAATAAATAGGAATTATATTCTTCAGAAGACTTGTATTCTTTTATTGTACCTAGGATCAATTTATTCACAACAATTACATTAGAACCGAGAATGTGATATGCCCCCAGATTACTTGGCATTCTCTGAAGTATTAGGCTTAATCCCGCCCTATGCATGCTAAACTTAGCATTAACTGCTTCCTTAACTAATTCAAAGGCCTCATTAAAGTCCTTTAACGTTGTTAGTCTATATTGATATTGTTGTTGTTGTTCTTTTGATATCAAATGCTACTTTAACTATCTTCTTATGTGAGGAAAGCAACTATAAACTTTCCAATTTTTTATTACCAAGTTAATTAGAACACATCTAGTACATGGATATTTTACTCTTATTTATACATCTATATCATTGTTCTCTGTTGTATGTTCATTACATATGCCTAGTCTACATACAATTGCAAAGAAAAATGATGTACGTATGCTCCATTGTTTTCGGTTTTAGTAGAATTAGGAATTGATTCTTATGGATCACAAAATAATCTATATGATGAGTGGATAGAATATAAACCATCATAATACAATTAAATTTTACAAATTTCACGCCTTCTACAATATTTCTTACCATACAATTTGCTTTTATCAAACAATATTTTATTAGAACTGATCCTTTCACATAAATTTCTGCAAGGCAACAGAGAACCATGGGAAAAATGATGCCATCAAAAATCATTAGACATCAAATAATGGAGCGAATGAAGATTGCATTTGAACGATAGATATATACTTATTTCATAAAGATCATTCACTATTGGAATAACTGTGTGACAATAATAAAACAAGCTCCAGTTGGTAACATCACAATATGTTCTAGTTGTAAAAGAGGTGATAAGATAGTAACAGATCCAGAGTCTGGTGAAGTTATTTGTAGTAATTGTGGGGTGGTAATTTCGGATAAAATACAGGATATAAACCATCTAGATAGGCGTGCTTTCAGTCCAGAAGAAATGAGCAATAGAAGCAGAACAGGATCTCCTACTTCTTTACATAGATATGATAGAGGACTTTACACAGTGATTGGTAGCACTGATAAAGATTCTGCTGGACATAAACTAGATGCAATAACAAGTTCTAATATGGCGAGATTGAGAATGTGGGATGCAAGAACACAATATCGCTCATCTACGGATAGGAATCTTGTGCTAGCTTTTAATGAACTTGCTAAACTGAAGGATAAACTTGGATTATCAAATACAGCAGTTGAAAAAATTGCCTACATATATAGAAAAGCTCAGGCAAGAGGTTTGGTAAGAGGAAGATCAATAACAGCATTTCTGGCTGCTGCCGTATATGCATCTTGTAGAGAAATGGGCATTCCATGGACAATGAAAGATATTACTGCAGCTAGCAACATAAAACGAAAAGAGATTGCACATAATTATAGAATTATAATATATGAACTTGAATTGAAGATTCCTAATGCTGATCCGATAAAATGTATTGCCAAGGTTGCAAACAAAGCTAACCTAACTGAAAACACCAAGCGTGAGGCAATAAGCATTATGGATCAAGTTACAGAGAAGCAAATATCTGCTGGGAAAGAGCCTATGGGACTAGCAGCAACTGTTCTTTATATATCATGTTTAAAGACTGGAGAAGAGAAATCTCAAACTCAAATGGCACATGCAGCAGGAGTAACAGAAGTGACAATTAGAAATCGGTTAAAAGATCTAAAAATCAAACTTAACCTATAAAGAATTAGACTGTACAGAGAAAAAAATAGTTTCTCTATATTATCTTAGACGGTACCCAAAACTAAGTCTACCATATGTATGTATGCAATAGTTTGATGAGGCTAGAAGGTTTATAGAAGTTAAGTTTTTTCACTTTGTTTGATCTTAGAAGCCGTTCCGATCAGT
>JBJMFM010000180.1:0-3175 GCA_045808425.1 Nitrososphaeraceae archaeon
AAACAAAGGCATTCTATTCGAGTTGGATAATAAGCATTAATGCATCTACTGCTGCAGCATTAGCTATATTTGTAGTATATAGACATATGCAGCAACGAAGCCATCATCAACAAGATCATGATCACAGCAAAAGTCATGTGGCCCTTGCCATAGGCTTGTCATTATGGCTTTGTGCGGACCTTATTTGGGCAACATATGAAATCGTACTAGAAATAGTCCCACCTGTTCCATCAGCAGCAGATTTTGTTTGGTTATCTGCATACGGGTTCCTTGCATATTATTTGTATTTAACATATATTGAATTCCATAACAGGTTCAATTTTAACAAGAGAATTCTAGCCGCAAGCATAATTGGTTGTGGAATATTTCTTACATATATAATTGCTCTTACCACAGGTCTATCTGTTTTATCATCTCCAAGGGGCATTGCTATGTTTGCAGTCATAATTGCCTACCCAATTATGGATGCAGTTTTAATGGTTCCTGCAATAGTAATTTTGGTGAATTTTAGAAAGGAGCCATTGTGGTTTACACCTTGGATATGTGAATCCTTAGGTTTATTTTTAATTGCTATATCAGATAGTTGGTTTGCAGTAGTTGTTCTTACGTCAATATCGGAGCAGTTTTGGTTATCTGCAGTATTTTTTGCAGCCCATTATTTGGTCATAGCTGCAGGATTATTATGGTATGTGAAATTTCTGCTAACACACAGTCAGCCAAGTGACGAGCGTAGTAGGTCAGAACAACTGGAGACATCAATTATTACCCCAAGAGGCGGCTACACTGACGAGCATAAATCAGAAGAAAAAAACCATAAAAGAATTAGTTACATAGCACTTACCGTCATAGCCGCTATAGTAGTTATTGCTGTAGCAATTGGAGTTTATTTCTCTTTGTATTCACTGCCATCATTCTCCTCGTTTTTCCCGTTTTCTAATGCAGGTTCTGAGGTAATATTACCAGCTCCAGTCACTGCTATAAAGCAGCAAACAGTGACAATAGGTGCTCTGCTTCCCATAACAGGTGTATCATCTTCTTTAGGTGAATCAGAAGTGGCAGCGCTAAAGATTGCAACTAAAGATATCAATGAATATCTTTTCAAGACTCATTCAAGCATTGGTATTAAGCTGGTTATAGAAGACACACAATCAAATCCATCAGTTAGCTTAGAAAAGCTCAAGCAATTAGCAGCAAAAGGTATAAAGATAGTTATAGGCCCAGCTACAAGTGCAGCAGTCCAAGGAGTAAAAGACTATGCTGATAAAAATGGAATAATATTAATTAGTCCATCGAGTACTGCTCCATCTTTAGCGATAGCCGGCGATAACCTTTTCAGATTTGTCCCAGACGACAGGCACCAAGGTGAAGCGATAGTCAAAAGGATGTGGGATGATGGAATAAGGGTAGTGATACCCTTTTGGAGAACTGATGTTTATGGAAACGACTTGGCTACAGCAACAAAGCAGAGTATCCAAGAACTCGGCGGTAGGATTGCTGATGGAGTTGGATATATACCAAATACGGGTGATTTTGCAGCCAGTCTTAATAGAATCAATTTTATCGTCTGGGACCAAGATTTGAAAGCTTTGGACTCAAAGGTAAACCAAGCTATATCTCAGTATGGTATAGATAAGGTCGGCGTATACTTTGTAGCATTTGATGAAATTGCACCCATTTTTATTCAAGCGCAAAATCATCCTACCCTTTCAAAAGTAAAATGGTATGGCAGTGATGGTTCTACGCTAAATAACAAGCTAATAAGAAATACTGAAGCCGCAGCATTTGCAGTAAAAACAGGTTTTCCAACTTCCATTTACGCTGTTGAAGATGATAATGACGAAAGGCTCAAACATGTGGAAGCCCAGATCCACGAACAGATAGAAAGAACACCTAGATCTTATGCTAGTGTTGCCTATGATACATTATGGGTAGCAGCGCTAGCTGAAAATAATACTAAGGCTACGCATGATATTAATTACTTGAAAAATACAATTGTGAAGATAGCTCACTCGTATCAAGGAATCACAGGCAATACAACTTTAAACCAGTTTGGAGATAGGAAGTATGGAGATTATGATTTTTGGGCTGTAAGAAATAGTGAGAGTACTCATGATTCCTTTATTTGGAAGCGTATTGGCAAATACGTACCTAATATAAGAACTGAACAAGAGCTTGTCAACCAGATCATTCCAGTAAGGTGAGGTAATAATATGTCTTATTTACATAGCCATACTACTCACCAACTATAGGGCATTGAGTAACAAGGTTAACTGAGAGTTAAATCATGCCACATTCGTAGAATATCCATGATACTAAAATCCAGTTTTAATTAATGCAAATGTATATTCATTTTGCAGCATAAGATTGAGGATTTGAAGTAAAAACCAAAAGTGGATACTTAACATAGTTAACTTAATTATATTAACATCATGATTGTATACTATGCTGCTGGTATAATCAACATATGTCTCTTTCGCCAACATCGTATCGTGATAGAATTTACATAGTTGAAGACATAATACTAAAGTTGGCTGAGTATAGCGAACTAAACCAGACTGCATTAATAAGCTTTAGCGGATTGAATTTGAAAAAACACAGATGCATTCTTGACGAACTAGAAGTAAATGGTTTGATACAAAAACATGAATCACCATTTGGAAAAAGAACGGTTATAGTCTACAAGCCTACACAAAAGGGAGTAGAATTTTGCAGAAGTATATTAGAACCATATGAGAGAATGTTTCCAAGAAGAAAAGAGTCTGTTGTTAATAATAATGCTGAAGAAAAACTAGCAAGAAAAGCAACTTGTCAGAAAGAAGTAGAGCAGCAAGAAAAGCAGGACTTGCTGCTAACACCATCAGAATGAATTGCAGTACATCATTAAAATCATCAATAATCAGTATCTTCGCTATATTGTGATGCAATCATATTATCCATTGCTTGTTTTTCTATAACATAATTTCTATATCTTTTGTTCCAAGAACCAATTAGCCGATACTGTCTTAAACCCAGTACTAGCCATATTGAAGAGATAATAATAATAGCTCCTAACAACACACCAAGAACAAGTCCAAATTCATTCTCCATTTCAAGAACTGTGAAGAATGATGGATGCCGTAATAAAAATACTGAAAGCCCTATTGCGATAGGAGCCATGATAATAGCAGAAATACTA
>JBJMFM010000181.1:0-14458 GCA_045808425.1 Nitrososphaeraceae archaeon
GACGAAAATATGTTTAATAGGTTTGCAAATGATCTACATATAAGAAGAACATAAGTTGATGCTATTGAAAGCGCCCGGGCCGGGATTTGAACCCGGGTCGGAGGAGTGACAGTCCCCCATACTGGACCGGATTTTATGATGCTACAATTAAAGTAACTCTAAATTTGCATCTCTATACTACCCGGGCATACACAATAATGAAACTTTCTGGAAAGCAATTAAATGTTTTGTTTTGTCTTCCCAACTGGATATCTCCCCATTTTAAAGTATAAACGTATCACTATGTAATTATCTAAAGTCAGTCATGCTTTAACATAGCCGAAGGTCAAGTTAATTTTCACGCTACCTTATCTTGGTATTCTTCTTCAATCTTAACCGATAACCACATCGATACCTATGCCAGTAGATATGTGTATCATTAGATATGTGGAATATCCCAACTATATGTATAAAATTAAATTATGCTCTGTAGAGGCTAGTCATACTGAATGGGCCCGTAGCTCAGCCAGGTAGAGTACCGGACTTTTATCATATGAAAGTTATCATATGGAAGAAATCCGGCTGTCTCGGGTTCGAATCCCGACGGGCCCGCATTAATATTCATTCGAATACGCAACGTTTATAGCTGATAACGCATTCATGACAAACAGTAATGAGAGGAAAAACTGTCAATAGATATATTCTTCCTGATGGTTTTGTCACAGCAGCAAAGAAGAATTCTTGTTCTATCGAAAAACAAATAATATCTTTTATCTCAAAGCAAAATTCAAGAGCCGAACATGGAGAAATAACAACAGCCACAGTTGGGAATTGTTTGTGTGTGTCAGATTACTTTTAGAGATCAATGACGTTTCACTTAACTGGAAAAAAATTACACGAGTACTTCCACGTGCAAGAAGATATGCACTTGACAGAATTCCAACGGTTGAAGAAATTCGTGAAATTGTAGATGCAGCTTACATAAGAGAGAGAAGGCTCTTACACTTGTATTTGTATCAAGTGGAATCCGCGAAGGAGCTATAGTGAACTTAACGGTAGGAGACTATTCTACGATCGAATGTGATAAAGAAAAATCTGCAGGTCGGCTCGTGGTTTACAGCGGAGAAATATACTGCTTTCATAAGTCCAGAGGCATGTCATGCATCAGATAAATATCTGGATTTTAGGAGAGAACATGGAGAGCAAATAAACAAGAGCTCGCCTCTAATCAAATAATTATACCAATGACTGGACAACAAACGGCTTATCAGTATTGGTAGCAGTTTTTGAGTCTATTAACGATCTAGGTACCTCAATCTCAAGTGCTCCACCTTGTGGTCCAGGATTCTTATACCAAAACCGATATACCAAAACATATAGAGCAGTTTTTGAGCAGTTAATATTATCGGCACCTGCGAGTCATTTAATATTATGACTATAATACAATGTGAAATTAATGAATTGATTTGAAGAGGAGCCATTAATGACTATATCTCTAAACCAACTTCATCTGTAGAGGAATTGTACAAGCGGTTACTATAGACTATTCCATGTATAACAAGATATCTGCCAGAATGATATCATATCCATTCTTTTCTAAAAAGTTGTTCAAGTATAACATCCTTAAAGCTATAAGCATTAAAACCATAGTAGTATTCTTTATGATAATGATGAACTCAATAAAGAAAGTAATGATGAGATTATCGATAACAATTCTTTTGCTTGGAATTAGATTAACGTCTATGAAGAATACTAATTCTATCTTTGTATTTGCACAGCAAAATAATACAAACTCATCATCATTATCTATAACAGGTGGAGGATCGTCTACAACAAATAGCGTGGTCCCCACTAATAACACCCTCATTAGAAATACTATAATTCCAACAACGACTAATGGTACTACAACTACCTCTCAAAATGCTGGGGTAAATGGAACAGGCGTAAATACAACACTACTTGCAAAAGACGTCACAGCAGGAAATGCTCTTCTGAAAGAACACATTACTGCTCCAGTACCTCCAACTGGAATATCAACTAACTCAGCACACGTACACCTTCTGTGAGTGCTAATACGACTTCTAGTTCTAATATTACTGCTGGATCAAATTCATCGCACGGATAATTCAGACATAATCTACAAAACTATAATTCAAAATCCGAATTTTCAAGTCCGACTTTATAATTATTGACAATACTCCTCGCCGTGCTTGCTCCTATATTGTTCTCTGCAGCGATTTTATCTCGGGGGGTTCTGGAGATGCCCTTTTGAACATAGGTGATGTTCATAAAATTGACCATAGATGCGGAGCGAAGATCCTATGATCGTAAGTACCTGATAGCTGCTGCAATATTAAAATCATACAATGATTCAGATGAAAAGTACTCATCTACGTGTGCAAAAAATATTTGTAAGCTCTGCTTCCTACTCTTGAATTACTTTTTCCTTTTCCTTTTTATAGTTCACGACCCAATTCAGTGGATTCTCTTACACTACCTATTTGTATGTCATCACTTCTTGTTATCAGTCTTGAAAATGTAGGATGAGCTTCCTTTCCTAAGATTATTGCTTCTTTTCCTTTTCTTAGAAATGCCAATGTCAATCCATTATCTGTAAGTTTCTGGGCAAATTCTTTTGCTGTTTTCAATTTATCAAATAATCCTGGTCTGTTTTCATTTCCGCTTTCAGTTTCGATAATTGTCGGGTGTATGAAATCAATCTTAATCTTTTCTTTTTCTTTATCAACGTTAATGTTAATTGCGGGCTGTCCTTCCATGTCAATATTGATTTTGCCTGCTGTTACTGTTTTTAGCGATTTAGTAGCCAAATCGAGTATTATTTGTTGATTATCGTTATCGCTATCTCTCATAGTCTATCTATTTAATTATGCCTCTACTATTATTACTGTTATGTTTCCGAGTTAGTCTCTTCTGCTGCAATAATTATTCTAATGGAAACTATATAGTTCAGGAGTGAATAAACAAAACCAACACTTACTCTGTAATTATAGTATCAGCTTGTTTGATCTCTTAATCAATTATATATTACGCAGAACATGGCTGCAGATAATCCAAGTCATGCGATAAATATCTCAACTAACATTACAAGAAAACACCGCCACGAATCTGCGTTAATGTCTGCAGCTCATATTTTGGTATGTCTAACAGAAGAATGTAAAAGTATCGAGATTTTAATAATAATTTGGAATTGGTAGCTGTATGGGGTTGTTACATGATTGGAATAAATTGGATACACAGCAACACTGGTGTCAATAGCAAAAACCCACCGATAGCAACATACACTGGAAAGAATTGGGTAGAAAAAATATTCGGTGTATGATGGAAAATAGCTATAACAATAATGAATAATCATATTTATGTGATGATAGATAGATTACTAGCTAATGTATTGAATCATATAGAAGCTATACGGCTAATTTATATACCATTGATTAGAATCTGTGCAGTGAATGTCAAAACAAGAAGCATCTATAACTAGTTATAATTCCCAAAGCTTAATTGATAAAATATGTGATCACTCATCACCGCCAATATTCATTTTATGTGATAAATGTTATTGGTGCGCAACTTATTTTGATAAGACCAGAATGCCAGTAGATAACACATGCCCTCAGTGTGGCGCCAATAATAGCGAGTTAACTAGCTTTCCTATTGTGTCAAATGAATCCTTTACTTTTGATTATAATGACAAACGTGGATTAGAGTTGGAGTTTAGGCCCAGACCTAAACGCTCTTAATCGAGGTTCAGCTATAGTCCCTGATTTTGCATCTTCGCTAAAGCAATAAGAGCTTGACTCTGACGTGAGCAAGCTTCAGTAATTGCAAATTTGCGCAAATATAATGAAGACAACTCGTTTTTGAGTCCGTCTATTTTCTTATATTTTTTTATGTCATCAATTAGCCGCAAAGTAGCAGCCAAAGGCGGCAAGTTGCAGTGTTTTATTGCTTGGTTTAGTCCAGCCTTGAAAGATATAAGTTCGTCAATGCCAATTTGCAATGCTGCAATATCTTCAGTCAGCGGAAGTATTTCTTTATACTCTTGCAGCTGTTTTGAGTATGTTTCACAATTGTTTTTCAGTCTGTCTTGTTTCTTCTCTAGCCTTTTTATACTACGGAGCTTCGTTACAATATTCCTGGAGTCAAAACCATTTTCTTTAGCATTTGATAGGAGATTCAACAGCTTGTCAATATCCCATGTGGATATCCCGTGCTTATCAAGTGCTTCTCTTAGCTTTAGATGTTCAGTTATAGCTTCAATGGTCATCTTTTAATTTTGTAGTATATCATTTGCCTCATCGATCTCTTCATCAATCTTTTGCTTCTCTTCTAATTTTTTCTGAATATATGTGTATGGTTTAATGCTTCAAGAGAAAGGCGTTTACCATTTATTGCATACTGTAGATTTGGTTTGATAGCTAAAGCCTTGTCATAGTATTTGATTGATTCATTATATTTGTGTAAAACGGCAAGCGCAAGACCCTTGTTAGTTAAAGTATCTGTATTTATAGGATCTATAGCTAAGGCTTTGTCGTAATAAACAATAGCTTCGCTATTCCTTCCTAACTGATGAAGAGCAAAACCCTTACCTATTAATGCTCCAGTATAATTTGGCTCTATAGCTAATGCTTGGTCATAATACGGTATAGCTTGTGTATAATCACCTAATTTTCCAAGAGCAACACCTTTGTTATATAAAACATCGACATTCCTAGGATCGAGGGTTAAAGCTTTATCATAATAAATAATAGCTTCATTGTATTTTCCTAACAGATCTAATGCACTACCTTTATCTTCCAACGCAACAACATCATTTGGTTCTATAGCTAAGGCTTTGTCATAGTACTGTATAGCCTCTTGATGCTTGCCCAAAGTGTCAAGAACATTACCTTTGTTTGTTAATGTCTTAACGTCGCTTGGGTCTACAGCCAAAACTTCGTCAAACAAGCTAATAGCTTCATTGTATTTGTGTAGGCCGACAAGAGATATACCCTTTAAACCTAAGGCGTAGGCATTGTTGGGCTCTACAGCCAAAACTTTGTCAAACAAGCTAATAGCCTCATTGTATTTTTGCAAAGAAACAAGAACATTACCTTTGCTGTCTAGTATACCGGTGTTATTAGGCTCTAAGGATAAAGCCTTATCAAATAAGCTAACAGATTCATCATATTTTTTCAAATACGCAAGAGTGGTACCTTTGTTTGTTAATGCCAAAGTGTTGGTTGGATCCATAGCCAAAACTTTGTCAAACAAGCTAATAGCTTCATTGTACCTTCCTACGATTAACAGCGAAATACCTCCATTAATTAAATTATTGGTAGTATTATTTGCTTTTGTTATTGTATCGTTGCTATTATTATTGACAAGAACATTTGTAGTATTTCCTTGCTTTTGTGCTGCAGCTTCATTTGGAAATGTTATTGTATCATAGCCAGACAATACTAGCAGCACCACAGAGATCATAAACGCTAATGACCAAGCTAAAATAGCATTGGACATGTTTTCTTAAATATGGCTGGTTCTAGTTATTTGTATCGATTGAGTCAGAACCAAGAATCTGAGTCAACTCCACTTATATAAACTGAATAGAATAGTCCAACGGCTACGCTACACAGAGAAATTAGGGACAACATTACTATACTTCATTTTAAGTAATTATATCTCTAGTGTTTATTATGTCATCACTTGTAAATCACTTAAGTCTTGTTTTCCACTTATTGTTATTTAATATCGAAACTCCTGCTGAGAAGGTAAATAGGTACCATATATCCTCCTAGTTTTAAATAATACTTGGTTTATCTAACTCGTATGAGATTTTTAATTAGAACTAGAATCCCTACAGAAGTTGGAAACAAAGTGGTACAGGATCCAAACTTTCTAAAGAAACTTGAAGACTACATGAATAAGGTCAAACCTGAAGCAGCATATTTTATGCCTATTGATGGCCATAGATCAATAGCTTTCATAGTTAACATCGGAAGTAATGAACAAGTACCTGCCATAGTTGAGCCACTGTTTCAATGGATGGGTGCTAATGTTGATGTGATTCCTGTAATGAATTTTGATGATCTAAAAAAAGGGCTTCCACAAAATAGGTAATCAAGAGTCTAAATTATAACATCTATAGCATATGACTACAACTGTAAAAGTAACCTACACTGCACAAGGTTCTCCTGATACAATTATGACCTTTGATTTAACCGTTATAGATATTGAGAGTATAAAGAAAGAACTAGCACTAAAAAAGAAAGAACTAGATTCAAAGTTCAATGTTGATCCACAGAAAAGTAACATTAGAATGGATGACACCTCAGTTAAAAACCTCGATTATAGGCTCGATTGAGCCATGATAGCTCAGTCTAAATAATTGTCGTTATAATTAGGCGCATTTGGTCTAGCAACTACACAACGTTAATTGTATCATCTTTTCCGTTTAATTCCTAAATACTGCACAAAAGCGAACTTGCCCATCAGCCACTCTGTCATATGTGCTCATGTTGGTTTTGGCTCAGCAGCTCGTAATCCGCTCCAGACTGTATACCCGGCACAAAATATAGGAGCAGCCTATTCATCATTACTTAATTCAACTATTTATCCAGCCGGCTCATGGCCAACAAGTATATGGAAAAATAGGTATGTATCCTTCAGTAAGATGTACATCACTATAACAGAGCCAGCTTGCATGAATTTTTATCAGAACTTGATTCGCAGCAGGTTTAAGAACTGGAATATCTAAATTCCCATTTAGCTCGAATTAGGGGAATAACAGCAGCTCGCATATTATGTATTTGATGAGCATTATCTCATATAATACTTTAATTGCATTAGTATTGCTTTTCAATGCGAGAGCATACGCAATTCTTAATTAAGGCAATGCATCAGTTTGACTAAATAATTTTTTGGAATTAAAATAAAAGAAATGAAATAAATTGATAATATTATTTTTTAATGCAGGTAGAATATGGTATTGGTATTTGCAGGTTTGCTTGGTATTTGCTGTATATCATCCCAGGGTTCTTCATAATTCGTAGTTAAGGGAGTATATACATTATTTTAAGAAGAGATTAGTCTTGTCTGTTTGAGTATCATATGTATAATATAGATCAGATAGCATTGCTAAGATAATCCAAATTTAACAGCACTGTTTAAACAGGAACGATTTAGAAATATATATTATGTTTGTCTTTCCATCAAACCGTTCACATATCCTGTCTCAAGCATCAATAATGCATACAGAATATTTGCTATGTGCGTATATACTATTGATTCTACTATAGGGTCATTTGCTATATTTGTGCTAGTAGCATATGTTATCTCAGTAGCATTGCTCTGCAATACTTTCAATTTGAAAATCTCTTTGATTTGTATTTGAGAATCGTAAGTTGTTGTAGTAAATTGCAGTTCACTATTTGCTTTATTATTAGTAGTTGTTAACTTCCTTGTAACCCCAGTAAAGAATTCAGGAAAAAGTCGTTCTAAGCGTGTATCTTTAAGACCCCGATAAATGACATTAGCTGGAACGCGTAAAGAAAGACGTTTGTTTATTGATGACATACTATACTATACACTATGGCATATACAAACAAGATCATATGTAAATGATAATGTGATACAAAACCAAGAATTATTAACATTGGATACTCTATCTCTGCGATATGGGATAAGAGATTAGAAGAAAGCAAGCTACTTCCTATATTATCTCTTAGACGATTACGATTTTATCTTGAACTTAAACATACCTCAAAATGTGTAGTTGGAGAAGCATACCTTTTTGTTTTATTTTATAGCCTTTTTGTTAATTTCTTCTAGATCGCAAAAAACTTAAGGTTCATTTAGGTATTTAAGAAATTTTTCCCCTACTACTCAGAATATTTCGATAGATATATCAAAACAGCATCTGTTTACCAACTTTTTTGACAAGTGTTCGTGCACTATTTTACTCCAAGTCTTACCTATCATGTAGTGGTACTTTGATACTCTAGTCTGAGAAATGATGGTGTTCCTTTCATAGTGGATGTACTGGCTTTGATATTAAATGCACCTAATTGCAGGCTTTTTATTACTGTTGGATTAACTGCTACTTCCTGTACTCCACCTACGTTATTTCCTTTAGAATCATAGAAGTGTGCTATTACTTGTACATTTCTTTGAGTTTTTGCTCCTGCTGCTACGTTATCAGCCTGACCAGTTATGGTCCAGCTTTTGCCTGTCTCATCGAATTTTGTTAACAGATTCAAAGTCTTGAATTGGTTTTGTTTAGCTACACACTGTGTATCTCCTGCAATCTGACATAGCTGAGCTGTGTCTAAGAGCAGTAAGAATGTTGGTTGTTGCTGCTGCTTGCCTTGTGATGATAAAGATGGACTGATTATATTCTTTGAAATAAAGTTTTTTGTAACTGTATCTGTGTCGACTTGTGTTTTGACCACTATTACATTTTGAGGTTGTTGTATTCCTACATACTGACACTTTCCATTCACTAGCTTTGAGTCTTTAGTACATGGTAGTGTTTTTAGTGGTTGTTGTTGTTGGAGACAACTAGAATCTTTTAGATTCTTTGTACAATCAACTTTCACCTTTACTGGATGACAAGTGCCTGTCTCGTCACCGTTATGATGTTCAAAGCCTTTAGGACATTTCTTGTCTGGCACACAGTTCTCATCATCGTTAAGGAAAAAGCCCGGAGGACATTGGCCATTTATCGACTTACACTTCTTTAGACTAGGATTGAAAAGGCAGTCATCATCAGGATGGAGTTGTGTTTCACATTTTTCATTGACTAGCTTTGAGTCTTTAGGACATGATGGTGGTGATTGTGTGTCAGTAGCACTATTCTTTTTGTTATCTCCTGTTGTTACCGTAGTAGTTATTGTTCTTTCACTACTTCCTCCGCCGCCGGTATTATCATTCTGTTTTGGCAGCGGCTGTTGTACTGTTATTAGTTGTGATGGCACAGTTATTGTTTTCTCATTAGTGACGCACAGACCTGTTTTGATATCATGATTTAAGCCAAGATTGTTACAGCTACCAATTACTCTATCGACTCCTTTTTCATGTACTGCTTGAGGATTCTCTGTCGTTGTATCCTGCTGCGGTATAGATTCTGTATCTGCTCGTCGAGTTTGTTGTTGATTCTCTACTGGTGTAGTATCCTTTACGCATTTATCTAAAATGAAATCAAACTGTTTGCCTTTCTTACAATTATTATCTTGTTGAATAGTAATATGTTTGTGCTTGTCGTTACTATTATCACTCTTGTCCGGAATAATTGTTATCGGGTTTTCAGGATGCTTATCCTGTATTGTTTTTTTACACTTTGCACTATCAGTAAGCTCTGAGCCATTAGGGCAGATGACCGGGGTGGTAGCAGCAGTATCTTTAGCGCTATTATCATCATCATTATCATTCATGACATGAGCACGGGCCTTGGCTGCAAGGGCTTGATAATGGTATAGCAAATAATTACTGCTGAGAAGATTAACGGTAGGAGAGGAAACCACTGCCATAAAAACTATAAAAGCCGTAATCAAAATCAGCAAAGATCTATATTTCAATATTAAATTTTTGATATATTGCTATATTTAATTTTTTTAATATATATTATTCATTAATCGTCTAAAACATTCTATGCGAACATTCATCATATCAAATATCATTTCTCTCGGCTGATAAATCGCATACATGTACAATTGTAAAAGGCTAGTGTATATAGTAGTACGTCATGATACATTCGATCACATTAAGTCGAGTATTTGCTTTATATGCCGTTACTCGCTTGATTTTTTGTCCTAATGTCCAAGAATGGAAAGACTGTAGATAATTATGAATCTCAAAGCTTAATTGCTAAAACACATGATGGCTTTCAACCAGCACCAATATTCATTTTATGTGAGACATGTCACTGGGGTGCAACCTATTTTGATAAGACTAGAATAACGATGGACCATAGGTGCCCGCAATGTAGCGCTAATAATAATGAACTATCAAGCTTTCCTATCATGCCAAATGAATCATTTACTTTTAATTATGATAGTAAACGCGGAGTAGAATTAGGGTTTAAGCCCAGACTCAAATATGCTTAGTGGTTATTCCACTTATTTTCTAGGTCGGTTTCAATCGTCATTTCTGGACTTAATTCGGATAACTCACTTCTTCTTTTAGGGTCTTCAATGTTGGGATAATATAGCCACCTATAGAACCTGGTTAACACCACAAGCCTCAAATTGTAACTTGCTATCCATTTATGCAATGGATCTTCACTTTCTGACTTGCGGCAATTATCCAGATAGTAAAGAACGTCTTCTCGTGTCATATCAATAAACTTCTTTTCAATTCCAACAGCTTTTGATAACTCAGATAAAATCTGCATAGTGTATCTTTTGTAAGTGAGCCTTGGATTAACCTCCCTTTTCATTGCTATAATATAATCGGATATTGTCAATGCATTTTCCTATGATAACCTGTTTCTATCCCTTAGAATTAGTTCACCCTTGTGTGTAGTAAAACCTTCAGTTGCCAGGGCAATTTTCCTCTCTAGTAATACTAAGTGCTTATCATTGTCATTTTCGTCTATGAATGACACATTTCTTGGTGATAGTATTTCAGCAGCTGATTTATTTGAATATCTGGGCATATAAGTATGACATAACTAGCTTAGCGTACTAATAATACTTTGTATGAGACAACATTCCATTACAATATAGAATAACATTAGAGCAAGCTATGGCTTTACGCATCTGAGATGGGGAGCACAGAAGGGTAATTCTTAAATCTATCTGCATTACACTCCATCGTATATTAAGTGGCTAACTTCATAAAACTCTCAGCTATAGGTATTCTTCTTCTTCTCATACTGCTAAGTACAGTGATGTCTTCATCTTCTTCTGCCCCTGTAGCAGTAAAATCATCTCCGCAGAAAAAACAAGTTACACTCACTGCAGCTTTAGTTGAACCAAAGCCGAGGTGGGATATGCTACTTAACAGTGCAATGCAGAAGCTACAAGAAAGACATCCTGATATGAATATCCAGATAAACTATACAGTGTTGCCATACGACATCAGTAGAACAAAGATGCTAAATTCGTTAGGTAATCGAAGTTCTATTGACCTAGTCTCTCTAGATCAAATTTGGCTTGGAAATTTTGCTGAACGAGGATATCTGACTGATCTCAGTGACCGTGCACGAAGTTGGGGGAGGCTTTCTGACTGGTATCAAGGAAACTTGGATGGTAATCTGTATAAAGGCAAAGTGTATGGTATCTGGGCTTGGACTGATGTAAGAGGGATCTGGTATTGGAAAGATCTGTTAAGTCAAGCAGGTATTGATCCTAATTCATTAACTACATGGGATGGATATATTGCATCAGCAAAGAAGCTCAACGATGCTCTAAAAAAATCCCAGAATATACAAGGAATAGGACTTGATTGCGGTGCTTCACTGTGGTATCCCTATCTGTGGATGCTTGGAGGGGATATAATTAAAATGAAAGACGGACATCCCACAAAAGGGAGTTACTGGTTTCCTGCATATAATAGCTCGGCAGGTCTTAGAGCAATGCAATTTATCAAGGATCAGATCAACGCAGGCTTAAAGCCTATAGCAAATAGTAACTTTGATACTATCTCTTTTATTAATAGAACATATGCCGTATTCATTGCGGGATCTTGGGTCCCAGGAGAGTTTCCCTCCAATCAGATATCAAATATTATTCAGAGAGTTGGCTTTATACCGATGTACCCAGTACCAAAAGAAGGTATTCAAACTACAACTGTAATGGGTGGATGGGAGCTGAGCATACCTCAAAGCTCTAAAAATAAGGATCTTACTTGGGAATTAATTACATTGATGCTCGAGCCAAATGTGCTTGCTCCTATGTTGGGAAAAACAGGATATCTTCCAACACAGACTAGTATAGGTCAGGGACTTTTCTCGCATGCTCTAAACCAGACAGTCCCGTATTATGATAAAATGATCTCCATGGTTCAGCTTGGACGCGGCAGGCCCAATATACCTGAATTCGCACAGATAGATGATTATATAACCGAAGCTGGCAAGCAAGTTTGTCATGGCATTAAAGAACCTAAGCAAGCATTAGACGATGCTGCTGCTAAATCTGC
This sequence comes from Nitrososphaeraceae archaeon, assembly GCA_045808425.1. Taxonomy (GTDB): domain Archaea; phylum Thermoproteota; class Nitrososphaeria; order Nitrososphaerales; family Nitrososphaeraceae; genus JAFAQB01. Next base: position 12,115 of record JBJMFM010000181.1, read on the forward strand.
AAAGCTTTTGGGATGGTAAATAGTAAGAAAGAGAACGATCTATACGCACACTTACATGGTTTAAAAAGCTGATAATCCGAATCAATTTCTTCATTTGGAAATTAATTCATGGATTATCGTTCATTTTTATATTCCCAGCTTTCTCTTTAAGCCTCCTCTGGTACTTGATGGTAGCATTAGCAATATACCACAGCATGGACAAAAAATCATTATAATATAAGCAATCTTCATAGCTTATACAGCCCATAAGTATATAGGACAATAGATTACGTTAATAATAATATGCTCAGTAGCTAAGCTAAAACCTAGTAGCATGTAATTCTGCTTAATCTCTGACCTAAACAATACATCCTTATCCAATTGAAAAATTAACATGACAGATCTCAATATAGAATAACATTATCTAAAAGATAACATTTGACAATGTGTCTATAGTATAGTAATATTTTAGAATTATAGAAAAGAGGCAAGACATCTAATCGTTCCATAGATAACAAAATCCATATGTTTACAAGCTAAATCATCTCGACTATGGAATTTTTAATACTCACTGGAAGATTGAGAATCTGAAATAAGAAGATTGTAAAATGTTGTGCTAATTCTTCCAATCTAGGTATGAGCGTTGCATAATCCTTTAACATGGATATCAGATGGTGAATTAGTCAAGGATAAAAATCATGCTTTAAAAACATCACTGCTACCATCTGGAGAGGAGTGAGATGTGTATGTTTTATGCATGGATGACCAATCTTATTTGTTACATCATGATCTTCAAAATCAAATCAAATCAAACCGGATTCCCAGCCTAGGGCCCATATTGGATGCAGTTCCATCATAGAGAATTATAAATCAGTGCCTATATGCGCTGTTAATGTTTTATGTTTACCTTTGTTATTTCTTGTTATTGTTAAGATGCCATGCATGCTCGTGTTCTGTTCTTTGCTTATTAGTAAGATACTCTAATTTGCAGAAATGACATTTTTTTAGATTTGATTTTTTCCTCTTTCCTATAATTTTAAATTTTCTGAGGTTTCTATGTATATTAATTTTGTTGTTTGCAGACTCTTCTTCTTTTTCTTCTCTATCCACTTCCAATCCTTCTTGATAATCTGTGTTGTTACTGCCAATATTATTTTGACTTTCCTGTACTTGATCCTTTGTGATGGTATCCTCAATATGCGAAAGGATTGGGTGTAGTGATAATAACGGTTCTGCTATTGTTATAAGATGTTTATTCTTGTGATTATCAATCCATTGCTCTAAGGTGTATTTCCAATTATATTGTAAATCTTCAAGATAATCCGATTCGTCAAGTAGTTCAGTATATTCTATATTTCTATTATGACTGGTTGCTACAAGTAGATTATAATTAGTGTCTCTACTAGCATTCTTATTAATTTTATCAGAGTTATTTTTTAGATAAATAGCGAATTCACTTTTGTCAGAATTAGTCCATAGCTGTAATTTCTTTTTGTGGACATTGTATTGAATCATTTTATATTATTAGATCGTAATATTATTGCAATTGCTACTTTTTTGCCAGTAAGCCTCTATTTTGAATTGTATTTCAATGACAGCTTCAAAATCTGGATATATATGCCTTAATGATTCATAACATAATTGACCACAAATAGCGAAATATTCATAATTTGTCACATTGCTGACAATAATATGGACAAGATGATACATAAAGCAAATACGGAATAATTCGCAAATGTTGCATTATATGATAAATTTTAAAATATATTTCCATAAATAGAGCTTGCAAAAAAATTGTCCAGTTATAAGAAAGATTGATGTTATTCGTATTTAAACACAGATTTGTCCTGACTGTTGTAAACATGTCTCTCAATTATCGTTTATGGATGTCGTATAGTAAGGGTTCCCATGGATCTCTTTGACTGAACTATCTCGTGAAGTTAGACTGTATTATAGATCTTATAAAATGTGATATATATTCTACATTAAAGTATATAAACATCTAAAGTTATTTGATAGGAGGAAGGAGATAGACATACACTATGTATTTAGTCAATCGTATAACTACAACAACACCTCTTTATCGATATGAACGTCAGTTTGCTATTTGCGAATCATGTTTTTGGTGTGCTACTATATTTTATATAGCAACAGAACAGCGGCAAGCCCATTTAGGGAACAGTACTAATAACAATAACAACCTCCGCCAGCAAGTATGCTCAACATGTAAGAATAAAAATATTTCACTAATACCTTTAGCTAAAGACGAACGTTATACCATAGCAATGGAATCCAAACGTGGAGTTGAAATGGAATTCGCAAAACTCAGCAGATAATCGATAGTGTTATTGTTTTAACATGCTTT
>JBJMFM010000182.1:0-6552 GCA_045808425.1 Nitrososphaeraceae archaeon
TGATCTTCAATTTGTTCTAACTTGGCATTAATGTTGCTTAATATGGGATAGTAACTTGAAATAACTTCTTCTATTGCAAAGCGGTACACCATTTCACATATTGCTCTGCTATAGCTACTGCTGTCAACATTTCTTTGGCTAGACGATAATGATTGTTGTTGTTGTTGCCGTTATTCTGATAATGGTATGGGTATAGATCGATGATGGGATGGTATCAAGCTTCTACTTATTCTTTGTTTAATATTGCTTTCAAGCTGTTGACTGTTGAAATTGATGGTAATTATCCATCTGTGTTCTAAAAAGATATACAAATCATCTTCTTCAAGGTCACTATCAGAATACAAATCATCTTCATGATCGCTAGGTCTGCCGCTTACATTCTTATTCTGTTCTTCTCCTTCTCTGCCTCCACTCACTTTTTGTTTTTCGTATCTTACTCCGTCTATAATTGTAAACAGATATGCATCATATTCTTCTACTTTAGAAGGTTGATGTGTATGAACTATGGCCTCTATTGCTAATGGATGTAAACCAAAAATGTCTTGCAAACGAAAAATGTCACCACGATCATCAGCATGGATCCATAATGATTCTTCTGGATGTTCCCTCATCTCTTTTCTAACTGACAAAGGCTCTGAAATATTGACTTGTTTAACAGAATGTTTTCCTATAACATAAGCCGATATTGTCAATCATCCTTTACTTGTAATAAGCTTCATAAAAAGTTCATGACAAAACGGCTGTTCTTTATCGTGCAATCTACACATCTTAGGTAAACCATACACTCCTTCTGCTCTGAATACAATGCAAGATTCTATTATATTCTTAATTCTATTGCTGCTACAAATTCTTTGAAAATTATACTTTGAGCCTAGAACTGACAAAAAAAGATAAGATGTCAAATATAAAACGTTAGATCAGGATATCTTCTAATGAATAAACATATTGATAAAAAAGAATCAGAACCAAGATCAACATTGTCGTCATTGTTGCTAGAAGGTAAAACAACACATTTCGTTTAGATCTTTGCATAAGAAACAGCTGTCCCTTTAAAGCAAAGGAAAGCTTGTGCTCATACTTAATTAGACTTGTAGTGTATGTATATAACCACTGATTCATAATATGGCATCATCAAATGAAGGATCTGCTAAGGATATTAACTGGGATGATGTAATAAAGAAAGAAGCAAGAGGAATAAATGATGTGGACTTTGGAGAAGTTCAATTGATAATGGGAGATACAGTCATTAATGAGAAAGGTATTGCAGATAAAGACAGATTTTATTTGCCAAAAAGCCTTATAGATAGATTTGATGGACATAACCTATGGTTTAGAATAGCAAAAGACGAAGCAAACAGCAAATATAGAGATATTGAACAGATCCTATAAATTAAAGTATAAAGAGATAGGACATGAACTGGAAGACCTGTCAAGAAATTAATGACTATTACTACATTGATCTTCAAAAGATTTGATTTATGGTAGATCTTTGGCCTTCTTCCGTGAGTCCTTCTTCTCCTTGTGCGTTGTTATTATAGCCTAGTTGTTTATTATATTCGTAGTCTTTTAATTTGTCTTTCAGGTTATGTCCTTGTGCTACAAACCTAATTGCATCATCAAGCACAGTAGCATTAGTAAACCGGTAAACTTATCTTTTGCTCTTAATTGTGTGCGCATTTTCATTTGTTAGTATATAAAATGCTAAAATACTTCCCTTTGCATCAAATCCTTGGCAACATCAGGTACTACTACTAAGAATGTCCTAAACTGGAAGGTTTCAGAAGATTAGTTTGATGTATGTAAATGCACAATGCTATTACCATCAACATCGATATTCGCGTAGATAATGTTCAGGAGTACCATTGAGGATCAGCACTTCTTCCTTCGCGCTCTTCACACTAAAATCAGGAGTATCTAGTGGATTTGCTTATTGGCTCTTTTGTGCGGCCCATAACCGATCGGCGAAAGATTGTTAAGTGACACTTACTCATACTGTCCAACCCTGAGTATGGCGCTTGATTAAATGGTTACTATACTACCGAGCATAGGATTTACTAAGAGAATCTTGTTTTTTGGCGTTATTCTAATAGCAACAGTCTCTAGCTCGCTCATTTTTTTCGCCAAAGTAGAGGCCAGAGGGAATAATGCTCACTGGATTCTTAGTATTACCGCGGCAGTAGCCGCTTCGATTGCCATCGCAATCTTGTATCAACAGAAACGTCATAATGGATTTATTGAAAAAGCTGACTTAGCCCTTGCAATAGCTCTCGTCTTGTCGTTATGTGCAGCTATTCTTTGGGCAGTATATGAAATCATTCTGGAAGTCGTACCGCCAGTTCCTTCACTGGCTGATGCATTGTCTATAACCGCATATGCTTTTTTGTCATTTTATGTGTTTTCAACGTATCTTCGGTTTTACAAAGTATTTCATTTCAGCAAAAAACAATTGATAGCAGCTGTAATTGCTAGTACTATTTTTCTCTTTTTTATAATATCATATATCGTGAGCCTAGTAGAAATTTCATCGTCAAGAGGTTTAGCAATCCTTTCTATTATAGTTGCATACCCTGTATTGGATGCAATCATCATGGTGCCATCATTTCTGATCGTGGTAAACTATCGGAAGGCACCGCAATGGTTCACTCCATGGATCTGCAAGTCGGCTGGGATCCTTCTGGTTGTGATAGCAGACAGTTGGTTTGAGCTCTTTGTTGTTACGTCATTGACCAATGAACTATGGCCGTCCGCAATGATCTTTGCAGCTAGTCGTGTGATCATTGCAGCAGGTCTTTTATGGTCTACCGTATATTTGGTAACACCACGTACGACCACAAATCGCAACACCAATTCTTCGAATAATGATAGTTCAGCACGAATTACTAGCTCAGAACTTAATAAATCAACCAAAACAGGAAAGGCCTGGTCCAGTAATCTCGCTTTCGTTGCTATAACTGGACTTTCTGTTTTTTCAGTTATTTTCATTATTGGAACAGCTCTTTCGTCCTCGTCGATTTCGTCGTTGATCCATCTTCCTTTATTTGTTGACAGGCCAGATATCGCTACCATGGAGTTACGGGAGCATTCAAGCTCCGGGGACACAGTGAGATTTGGTGCTCTTATTCCGATAACGGGAGTGTTTTCGTCCTCCGGTAAATCAACAGAAGCTGCATTGAGGATGGCATTAAGGGATGTGAATGCAAATTTTTCAAAGAGCAATTCCAGTCTACGGTATGAGTTAGTAGTGCACGATACTGAATCTGATCCAACAGTGAGCCTTGAGAAGCTAAGACTATCGGCAAAGGAGGGAATTAGGATAGTTATAGGGCCAGCGACAAGTGCCGAGCTGCAAGCCACTAAGGATTTTGCTGATAAAAATGATATCATCTTATTTAGTCCCTCTAGCACTGCCCCCTCACTTGCGATAGAGGGTGATAATGTCTTTAGGTTGGTACCGGATGACTCGAATCAGGCTAAAGCGATTTCGAAAATGATGTGGGACCAGGGAATAAGAGTAGTCATTCCGTTCTGGAGAAAAGACGTTTACGGCAGTGAATTGATGCGAGCTGTGCGCGCGAATTTTCAGGCAATGGGAGGAGAGTTTGATAAGGATTCTGAGAAGCTAGGCTATGCCCCGCGCACAGGACATCTGGCGGCAAGTTTGAATAGAATTAATTTTATCATGTGGGACAATGCTCTGAAAGCGTTAGAATCAAGGCTACAGAGTGCGATATCACAATATGGTATCGATAAAGTTGGTGTATATATGGTATCCCTTGATGAAGTAACCCCTATCTTTATCCAGGCGTATAGTCATCCAGTTCTTTCTAAAGTGAAATGGTATGGAAGTGATAAATCTGCTCTTAATGGGGCACTTGTAAGACACTCCGAATCTGCATTTTTTGCAGCTAACACTTCTTTCTACAATCCTATCCCTAGGTTCGACAACAACAACAATGACAATCGAAATTTATATCATAATCTACTGGAGGAAATTCGAAAAGAAGTACACACAGAACCATCCCCATATTCCGCTGTCGCGTATGACATTTTATGGGTTGCAGCTATAGCTGAGAACATGACTAGACATAATGTGAATAACATCACTGACATTCAAGGCATCCAAGATCTTAGGGACGCCATTATACGTTCTGCCAAATCGTATCTTGGAGTGACAGGCAATACAACACTTAACAACATGGGCGATAGAGCGAAGGGAGAATACGATTTCTGGAAAGTGACAACAAGCATAACCGATGATAAAGAGTCATTTGGTTGGATTAAAACAGGTAGGTAACAATGAGAAATTTTTGAGTTCATTAATAGGATGGAATTCGGCGGAAGGTGATTATGGAATGTGCAATACAATCTGGGGAAACTTAATTATACTCATCAAAGATTATCTTGAAAAAGACAGAGTAGATCCATTCTTCACGTAATACAGACTTATGTCCATTCACCAAGTTCATTTGTATTTTTCCTCGTTTAAAGTTGGTTTAAACCAATTTTAAAAGAGTAGTTTATTAGTTTTTTGTCTAAAATAGCCCCTGAAGAAGTGCTTCAGTCAATAGCTGAAGGCATCAATAGCAGGAATCTGGATTCTTTAATCATGCAATATGTACTTGATGCATGTTTGCCTTTCTACCAGGAAATGTTGTATGTTGTCTGGTGGAGAAAGCGTACGCCAAAGTCTAGAGTTTCATTGACATGAAAGGCAAGTAGGTGTCCAAAGTAAAGAGAGTACTTCAGATAACTAATCTTGCACTTGTAATTAGTGAATGGTGATTCACTGGAACTGGACCAGATGGTAAACCCGTAAAGCTTGCAGCCGTAGCAACAGACTTCCTATGTCAACAGCCCGATGGTACTTGGCGTGTTCTCGTAGATTATCCTTGGGGCACTCACTAACCAAGTGGTATTTACTCGCATATGCTGTAAACAAGTTAAAGTCGGTTATAATGGTCTAAACGTTTGTCCATTTTTGGTGCTACAAGTTTTTCTACGCTATCCGCGGCATCTGGAAGGACCTTTGCATTTTACCTTTGTAGTTCTGTTTTTGAAGATTAAGCAGAAAACTATTCAAAAAGAGAATCCTATAGTCAAGCTCAAGCATTAGTTGTCTGTATACTCTTGCAATATTCTTTAGTTTCACATTGCTAGTTGCAGAGAAGATTATCAGCATTCCTGTCTAGGATATTACAATATTTCGTGTATTGGTAAGCCAAGAAGTATAGCTAAACTACGTATAAAAATATGCAAGGATTCTATTAAGTTGTAAAACACGATCTTCCATACCCCAGTCTCTCTTTTCTTTTCGCTTTTTATTTTCATTTTTTTCACTATTAATAGAGTTGCCAATTTGTATGGCGCCATATAATCTACCAGTATAAAGACTTGTCTAACAGTATATCTTTTCGTCAAAAAATAATACAAGCTTATATCTTTCAAGATAGTGACTATGGATATACATAGATATGTCAGGTCCATTACATCCGGCTGATCTGGGAGTTATTGTTAGAAACACACATCCAGAGGACATTTCTAATATAGTCAATTTGCAGAAGAAATCATATCCGTATCTTGCTCCTTATGGAAATATATGGCGTTCAGAAGAGCTTGAAAGTCATCTTCGCATTTTTCCGCAAGGACAATTTGTTGCTGTTGAACCAGATGGTACTATAGTCGGTTCTGCCAGTACTCTTATAGTCTCACTTAATCCTGAGTATGCAGAACATACATGGAAAGACATTACTGCAGACGGTTTATTTACAACTCATATTCCAAGCGGAGACAGTCTGTATTTGGCAGATATATCTACACATCCAAAACACAGACATGAAGGTATCGGAGGCATGGTTATTTATAGATGGAAGGAATTAGTTACGAAGTTAAATCTAAGGAGGATGATAGGAGGAGGAAGATTATTCAATTACACTGAACACGCAGACAGGATGTCTCCATATGAATACGCTGGGAAAGTGATGAAAGGGGAATTAAAAGATCCTGTTTTCACATTCGAATTGGATATTGGGTTTAGGTTTGTCAAAATACTCCCAAATTACTTGGATGATGTTCGTTCTCTGAATTACGCTAGTTTTATAGAATGGTTAAATCCAAATACCATCGAAGTCTCTAGCTAGTGGTTTATGAATTGAAATTGACAGGAACTATTTTCATATATTCACCCCAATTACCACTTAATCCCTCTGGCTATTACTTTATCATAATCTTCACCTATTTGCAGCTTTAACGATTTGAAATGGATGGAAGTCCATTCCTACCTATTTGAAATGGGTTCAGAAGATGTGATTTGTTGTTATTTCTCCAGTTTCCTCTTCTTGTTCTTCTTCTAGCTGATCTTTGTCTTCATGATAATCAAGCTCGTCTGATTCATTCTCATTAGTGCTATTGCTAGAAAATGATTTTATCTTCTCTTTTGATTTCTGAGATGATACAAACCTAATAGTAGCATTTGTAAGCAGATCAAGCTTCATAGAATAACAGTCTTTAGCCAATGACTATGTCTAGTTGATGGCCTGGCTTTAGACCCCACTG
>JBJMFM010000183.1:0-2678 GCA_045808425.1 Nitrososphaeraceae archaeon
TCCGAACTATTGCTATTCGATGCAGGAGAAGGCATGCAGCAAAATTTCATAAAGGCTAGCCTAGGTATGAATAGAAAAATGAAAATTTTCATAACGCACATGCATGCCGATCATTGTGTAGGCTTACTAGGACTATTACAAACGATGTCCCTACAAGGTAGACAAAGATCTGTCGACATATATGGTGAACCGAAATTGGCAGAATTCATAAAAGAAAATATGAGAATCATAAATTTTCGATTGACCTTTGATGTCAATATTCATATAATTGAACATGAAGGTGTTATAACTAAAGGAAGGGATTATGAAGTTAGTTGCTGCCAAGCATTCCATTCTGTCCCTGCATATTCATACTGTGTAACAGAATTTAATAGACCAGGCAAGTTTAATATTGAAGAAGCTAAACGATTAGGAATCCCAGAAGGCAGGTTATATCATAAGCTGCAGTATGGCAATAGTATTACTGTAAATGGAAAAATAGTAAATCCAGCCCAGGTACTTGGACCTCCTAGAGCTGGTCGAAAGATTGGAATATCTGGCGATACAAGACCAACAGAAAAATTACAAGTTTTCTTCAAATGGTGTGACCTGCTAGTATATGAATCAACTTTTAGCCAATATGAACACGCGAAAGCGACTGAAAGTTTTCATAGTACTGCTACAGAAGCCGCATCATTGGCAAAGTCGTCTTCCGTTAGAAAGCTATACCTCACCCACTTTAGTGCAAGATATGATGAGACCTCAGGCTTGATAAATGAGGCAAAGCGGATCTTTGACAATACCGAAGCCGCGGAAGATCTCAAGGTCGTTGATATTCCATATAATGACAACGATACTAAATAAGGCAAAAACAAACAAACACATATTAGTTTTCTCATATATTCAGGGAATAGATGGAATTGGATTATCCACTAATGTTGTACGAATGAGATGGATAAATACAATTGTGCCGCATAATAACATGGTTGTTCTTATAAAACTTCAGATTCTATAGTTTGTTCGTAACCTTTATACATTTGAGGCGTTTTTGAATGAATGCTGAGGAATGTTGGAAATATTTCAAAATCGTGTGCTAGCTACAAAAATGTGTGCGTTTAATCATGAGACTTAACGCTTATATAATTATATTTCTAAGTGAATAAAAGTTGAAGCAATTAGGAATGATAAATTCCAATAGTGGATCCATGTTATCTCCTGGTGAAAAAATAGTACTTGTTTAGGATTCTTATTGTTTTTCTGGGGATTCTTTATTGAGAGGACAACAACAACACAAGCCTACAAAGCCAAGAAAGAATTTTGACTACAATAAACCAATAGGTAGGTGCATGGTATGCTATACGTTATCAGATTGGCATTGCTATGAATGCAACAATGATTTCTGTGAGATTCATTTTCAAGATCACAAGCAAAAGAATCTTTGCATCAAGCAATCTGCATAATATAATTTTGGTCAAGCAGAGATTTGTTAAGACTTTTAAATCTTCAATACACGAGGCTCTGTTAACTTTTCTGTGAAAATCTATAGCTGAGTCTGTCCTATATTGTATTCTTGAGATACAAGAGAACAAACCCAGCTATAATTGCATACGGTATTTACATGTATTTTAATTCTAGGAGTTATAGATGCACTTCTAAATCACTAGAATACATCATAAGAAGATCACATGTTTCTATATGGAAATGGGTTCAAAAGAATGCAAATGTTGCTGACCAATTTAGAATATACAAACAACGAGTTAAGGAAATATTTGTAGATGAAACGCTAATTCAGATTGATGGTAAAGATTACTGGTTATGGATAGCCTATGAACCCAGGATAAAACGCTGTTTAATGATGCATTTATCAAGGGAGAGAACCATCTTTGTGTGTTACCAGTTCTTCAAGCAATTAAGAAATAGATTTGGTAGAAAGCCTATTCTGACAGATGGAGCTACATGGTACTATCAAGCCTGTAGATGGTTAAGAATGAAGCACTGTGTTTATGAAAGTGATCTAAAAAATAAGATGGAAAGGTTTGTACAAAAAATAAAAGATAGAACTGAGTGTTTTGACGATCATTTTCCCTGTACAAAAAATGATTGTAATAGATTACATGTGTATAATTGGTTGAAACTCTATATTCTGTATATTCATACTGACATGAATAAAACTAAATTTATGGAATTCTTAATGGATGGAGGGTAGAAGTTAACAGAGCCTACTGTGATAAGAAAGTTTCAAATGGTACAAGTGCACCTAACAAGCCAATATATTGTCCATTTTCTAAATTTGTTATGGGATATCCTATAGCTATTCTATATTTTCCATCCAATCCCACAAAGCCATTGGAAAAAGTAGGTGTTTTCGATTTCAACGTCTCTATCGCCCATGGTCTTAAAGAAATATTTGTTCCTCCAAAGATCTGTTGTCCTTTTGCGGTTAGACCAACTGTCTCAAACCCTTTTTTATCTACAATTACAAGCCTATCGATTATGCTGCTATCGCGACCAGTAAGGCGGGTATATGTTTCTTGTGCTAACTTTTTTGTTTTGTTACTAGATAAATCTCCATGCTGAATGTATATGGAATTTGCTAAACCATGAAGGTTGTCTACTACCACATTCAGGTCTGTGCCGATATGTCTTGATAGAGCCTGTATGTCTTTTAATTGGTTTTGTAGTTCTCGTTCAATTATTCT
>JBJMFM010000184.1:0-10660 GCA_045808425.1 Nitrososphaeraceae archaeon
GTCAAATGCTGATTCTTTAATGACTGAAGAGGGAAAAAACCTCAGATAATGTAAGTAGGGAGTCGAAAAGACTAGGCTTTATCTTTGTGTCTACACACTACATGTAAATACAAATGAGGCTGCATTTGACTTTTTACAGCCAGTAAATGAGTGGATTGAGGAATTACCGGATGAAGACTCTCTAGTCGCCGAGAGGGTAAAGTGATGGTAGCAAGTGCATAGAAAGTACAAATATATCTGAGAACAACTCCTTTACAACTTTCTAAACATCATTTCAAAAATGATTCACAAACTACTAGCTCCGCTAATTGCATGGACTTTGCCGTATTTGTATTCACTATTCATTTATCAAAAAACAGCATAATCCGCATGTTGATCTAGTACAATGATCACTTGATCGATCGAATAGTATGATCAAATAGCATGATCGATAGTAAAGATTCTTATAAATATTTGATCTTTTATAACATTATTTATGAAATACAGAAGTAGAACAGAAATAGTAGCAATGATCTTGGAGGCAGCTAATGGTGGAGCTACCAAGACAAAAATAATGTACAAGGCTTTTCTGAGCTATGCGCAGTTAAGGGAATATCTTTCTGTGCTCATTGAAAATACTCTCTTGGAGTATCTAGAGGGTTCTCAGACGTACAAGACAACTGAGAAGGGGTTAAACTTTCTGAAGATGCACAATGAGATAGGTGAGCTTTTGCAGACTTCTCCAAAACAAGAGAAATAGAACTATAGTCCTCATATTTTTAAACGCACAAAAAGTAGCAAAGTTAGCAATTAGGAAACTAAAGTGATGAGATATTTTTTACTCATTCACTTGAAATTACTTGGTTTAGCCAATTAGAGTCTGTTTCACTGTTGCTATTATTGGTTAGAGCGGTTTTCTCCTCTGTAGGCAAATGATTTGCGCTTACTACTTGGGGAGCAGTTGTTTCTTCTTTGGCAGATTCATGCTGTTGTGGAGTTTCTGCAGTAGTGGCAAGTACAGGATTAGCTATTGCAATATTCTGGGTTAGCGAACCAATATTTTCCAAGGTTTGATTTGAGAGCTTGGTCTTAACATTATTAATTTCAGCCTTCTCAAGATTAATATGTTCTAATAATTCATTTGTATAAATGCTAATCTGCTGATATATCTCTTCTGTCACCTCGTTACTTTTATACTGTAACTTTGCGTCAAACAATACTGCCTTAATACTTTTACTTTCTGCTTCTAAGTCATTCAGCCTTGATTGTAATTTCTCGTTAAGAGACTTCTCATCCTCCTCGAGTGCATGTAATCTCTTTTCATATTTTATATAAACTAATTCCGCGTCATCTTTCATTAAATCATTTTCAGTAACTATGTCTTGCAGTGCCTTTATTCTTTTTAAGATAAGATTTTTCTGTCTCAGTAGTTTTTGAGTATCTAACCTCCATTTCGGAATGTAGATTACATAATCCCTCTGAACTAATAATTGTTCATATGTTAATTGTTTTAGACCCCCCGAGCCACAATCTACACCAACAGATTCAATGGAACCATCACTGTCGGTAATCATACCTACTACCTTCCCCATAAAAGTGCCATACATATCCTTTACTTGTTTACCCATAAATTCGAGCTTTAGTTCACTCATTAGGAACCGTTAACAAGTAAATATAATGATAACATTGTCAAAATTGTTGGATTATTTGGTAAGAGCATTTTGCTGTACCGACGTGTTAATACAGAATTTTTATCTGTCGGTGTAAATTTTTAAATTTGTAATACTGTTTAAGGGGTACACTTTAAAGATAAGAATAGCAATCAGTGTTACCTATGGTATTTTGATAGACAAATTGTACTGTGCTAGGTTTTTATCGATGATAGTTTAATTATCGCCTATTTATGGCATATATAAATAAGGAATATTTTCACGATAATTTCTCGGGTCAAGAGAGATCCATTCTCAATTCACATTTTTCTAACACTGATAGAGCAGTTTTTGCAATAATTACCCCTAGACAAGTGGATAGAGGAGCATTAATGTCTAGATATTCTAGATCAGACAAGACAATGCGACGTATATTTCTAGACGAGTTTACCAAGAATCCAAACAGGGGAGAAGAATTCTACAAACGCATATTGTTAGAGTATGGAGATGATTCCGTCGCAGAATTAGGGGAAGCTCAGATTGCAATAGAATGGATTTCAAATATTGCTGCCAAAAAAATTGAAGACCGGAGAATAGGACTGTCATATCTTGAAAAATCCTCGCGATATGTAGCATTCGATCAAAAAGTCAATGGTCAGTATAAATATCATAGAGAAGAACGCATTATAGCATCGCCATATGCTGATCAATATCTTCAGGCCTGTAATCATGCTTTTGATCTATATAGCAACAATATCCAATTGATGCAAAAATTTATTTCAGAAATGGAGCCAATTGATCGATTCTTATTTTTTGATTCTGATCTAAAAAGAGAGACACTGTATGGTAACTTAAAATCAGCTAAAGACATTGAATCTGCAAAACGAATCTATAAATCAGTAATCAAGGCTAAATCACTTGACGTTCTTAGAGGGCTTTTGCCAGCGTCCACTCTTACCAATTTAGCTATTACAGGGAATGGTAGAGCGTTTGAATATTTATTATCTACAATGTACGCCTCAAGTTTGAAAGAAACAAAAAAACTGGCAGATCAGCTGTATGCTGAACTTAACCTAATCATTCCTGCTTTTGTAGGAAGAGCAAATGACAAATATGGTAAAACACTTCAATCCTATTTTGAAAATACAAAGACTGCAACCTCTAAGATTGCTCAAAATCATATAAAAAATATCAAACTGCAGGAAAATCTACAAAACGTAAAATTGCTATATTTTGAAGATAATTTTGAAGCAGAAGTGAAAGTCGTCTCTGCTATTCTATATGAACACGCGCAAGGTCAGTCTCTTGAGGCAATTACACAATACACTAGGTCTATCACACCAGAAGAAAGATATAAAATAATTCAAGCATATACAAAATTCCGTACTAACCGAAGGCATAGGCCAGGTAGAGCGTTTGAAATGGTAGAATATACATTCGAACTGTTTACAAATTTTGGCATGTTCCGTGATATGCATAGGCATAGAATTTTAACTCTAGAAAGGCAATTGCTGTCTACAAGACATGGCTATGATATACCTGCAGAAGTCATTGGGTTGGGCATTGTCCAAGATTATAAAGATTGTATGTATAAAAGCAATGAGGTATATGAAAATATCTCAAAAAGTATGCCTGAGGAAGCTCAATATGTAGTTAATTTTGCATATAGATATCCATATTTTATTAGGCTCAATCTACGTGAAGCATATCATCTTATCGAACTACGAACCGTACCTCAAGGACATCCAGATTACCGCAATGTATGTCAAAAAATGTTTGAACAGATAAAACATATTCATCCGGTACTTGTAGATGGAATGAAATTTGTAGACTTAAAAAAGTACAATCTAGAAAGATTGAATGCTGAGAAAAATTCAGAGAAAAAGAGAATGGAACTGGATTAAAACTATGTAAACCATCTTTCAAGTGATTGATTACGGTTTGCGAGGCTTTTTTTTAGTTTTTCAATAGCGCCAGTTACGCGATCTGCAGAAAAATTTTTTTCGATACACAGAAAATTTACAATACTAGTGTAATCTGCCTCATCGAACTGTATATTATCCACGTTTGGAGCTTCTGGGTTTAGAAATATATCGCGTATTTTCTGATACGGTATACAAGATAAGGAGTCTTTGATTTTCTCAATATTTTCTAATTTACCATATTCACGAATTAATTTTAAAGCCGTTTTGGGCCCAATGCCTGCAAAACCTTCTGGATTAAAGTCGGTACCTATCAAAATTCCGACATCTACTAATTGCTCATGTGTCAATTTAGTTTGATCAAGAACTTGTTGACGCTCTATAATCTCTGGTTCAATTTCAACATACATTTTCCTACTGGGAACTTTTCTTTTGCCACTGATTGTAAGGTTACGTATAAGCCTATTGGAACCAAATAATATGGAATCGTAATCCTGGCTTGCGCAGCTAAATGCAATACCTTGTTTGGTCATGTATGCGGCAGCAGCCTCCCCTTCAGAAGGGGCCTGTACAAATGGAATTCCAAGAAGTGTAAGGATCTTCTTCGATTCTTCTACCATCTTATCTGTCAAAACAGATGTAGCTTGGCTATACTTTCGTGCATCTTCAAATCTACCCTCTGTTATTGCCTGATGATATCTTTCAGAGGCTTCCTCTTTTATCTTATGCCTACGTTCAATCTCTTTTAACTTTAGAGGATTAGGTTTGCCATCAAAAATATAAACGAGTTTTACGTTCTCTGCGAGTAAGTGAATATTGCGGTAAAATAAACCACTCAGATGACTTGTTATATCACCCTGTGCGTTTGTAAGTAATTCGCCGGTTGGACCACGAATTGTTGCAAGGAATTGATAGATTGTATTATACGCATCAACTGCCACAACTTTATTTGCTAGCTCTGATATTGTGATACTGGAAGGTTCTATAATCGGTTTTAGGTCTAACCCCATTCACATATTTTTAACTATAGAAAGATTTTTACTTTTTCTTCAGGTTTTTCTTTACAGATTCCCAGCCCACTGTAACGATCTCTTCATAGACATTAGATAATTTTGGAATAGACTCTTCGTTTTCAGCAGCCGTTTTTACTCTGCTGCGATAATAGTTCTCTATATCACGAGCAGTTTTGCTATCAATAGTGATAGAAATTCGTGCTTTAGGCATTATGCTTGTGCTTTCACTAGTCTATGTCTAGATATTATATATTATATATCCATTAATACATTTTTATCATAAAGTACAATTAGCCTTTGGCTTTAAGCACATAAAAAAGCAATCTAGGAGCAAAGGAGCTATTTAGGGTAATAGTATTTTTAACTG
Source organism: Nitrososphaeraceae archaeon (assembly GCA_045808425.1). Lineage (GTDB taxonomy): Archaea > Thermoproteota > Nitrososphaeria > Nitrososphaerales > Nitrososphaeraceae > JAFAQB01. Next base: position 4,931 of record JBJMFM010000184.1, read on the forward strand.
AATACCCGTAATTTTGTCTCACAAAAGGGACGCCGGGAGTGGGATTCGAACCCACGAGTCCCGAAGGACATCAGCTAACACATCATATCTATAAGATCTCGAGGCTGACCCCTTTTAGGGGTTTTATACTTACCTAGCTTGGGTACCCCGGCAGTTTTCTTGACAAGATATTGCAATTTAATGTTTTTTAAGTTAGCGAATCTATAACCTACCTAATAATATTATTACTGTTAAATGAAATATTTGGGATAACCATAATGTATAGACAATCCAAAAACTTTTTGTAATGATCATTAATAAGTGGATTAAAATTATATAAATGGTGATTGTTATGACAATATGTGTTAGCAGCATCCGCAAAACCACCTGCTCCAGATGATATCAAAAAATTAACATTAACAGATATTGCACTAATGAGTGAATTAGCTTATTCCTTAAGGGATCGTCTAGAAATGTATGTCCAGATTGATCCATATACCATGCCAGATCCGCTAGACAACAAATATGATTTCAATTATTATATCATTGTAGATAGTGAAGATCATAAAAGAATAGTATCAATGATTGCCATTAAGAGGGATCCGCTTCCTCAACTACCGTGGAACAAGATATTAAGCAATCGTCTGATCAAATTACAATTGTCAAAACAAGATGCTGCTGCGCTAAAATATGAGATGATGCCAAAGGACACCAACAACTTTTACCCATATAGACGTTCTGGCAGAATTGCTGGCTACATTATGTTTGCATTTCAAATCTGTGGGCTGCATTGATAATTTTTTCAAAGATTAGAAACTAAATAATCAAAATAGGCAAGTAGATGATATTCAGTGAATGTATGAATAAAAAGAAGGAGCTACATTATTGGCTCTTCCTTTATATTCAAGTTACCATCCGGCAAAATCTCGATTCCCATTATATTAAGAATATCTGTCGCATTTTCCTCTCCTTCCCTTTTAATAATATTTCTAGCCATTCTTAATCTATAGGCAGGAGTCCAATGTTGTCCTATTTTGTACTTACCGTGCATTTCTCTAGGAACTATCTTAATCACACTTACTTCTTGGACAGATCGCATATTCGATTCAAGTCTTTCATATCTTCCCTCCTTCTGGTACTTTTCCATCAGAGCGTTAAGTGCGTTTGCCTTCTCGATGTTATCTTCAATTAGTAATGCATTCCCTTTAATAACTATGCTGATGTAAAGGGTATCAGCTTGTGATGCATCAGAACTATGAAAATAATATGATGGCAAAAAACAGATATATCGATCAACTTCAAATCCAACGTGTGAATTCCTTTTAATATTATCAAGTTTTTCGCCTATAGGATGAGAATGCATATAAACTGCATCTGATTTTATTACGCAATTAGAGTTCATGGACGTTGTATTTGCTCTTATATAAACAAAGTTCATCGGTATCACCTGTGGATAGCCTTCAGCATCAATAGTTGCAATCCTACCAACAGGTTGCATGTTCAAAAATTCAATGATCTTTTTTGCAGATTGTATCTCAAATTTCCTTATAAGCTGCATTTAAAACATATTTTATACTAAGTAATATAACTTGTTGGTGAAAATCTAGATTGCTATTATTACCAGACTCATTTCATGAATTCTGAATTGGAAGAGATATATCCAGACATTACCATATCAGGTCTAAATATTATCAACATAACATATTTTCTAGATATTAGAATTCTTTAGCTTGCTTAAGTATATCTATTGTTTTTCATCACATTCACACAATGATTTGAATGTTGACAGTTATAATGTGAATGCCATATAATATCTAATAAAGATTTTACATTGATATCTTGCTGAGTAGCAATGAAGACAGGTTATCTCTTTGTAAGAATTAGTGCATTATATTTGTGCTGCATTTGATCTAACCTTGTATTCAAAGTTAATCAGCACAACCTAGAAGGAAGGTTTTATTTATACTTCAGGTCACAAGAAGCTGTGTGCAATTTGTATTACATTACAAGGGTCAAGGTCAACTTCACTTGTAATCATTCGCTGCAATATGCCGATACAATTTAATTTTTCTCCTCATAGTATCAAGCATTTACTACGAATTGTAACAAGTGATATCGTAGCCAGATTGAATACTTTAATCACAATATAAGTAGGCTTTCAAATCGGAAGTGTTATTTGATTAAGTTTTTATAGACAATCGGTGTCACATCATGGTAACATATATCCGGGGTTGCAACATACAAGACATATAACTTCAAATTGTATCTGCAACATAGTCAAAACTATAGTAAGTGAAATGTATTACCTTAAAGGTTATTATGACTGTACAATAGCAGGGAATAATTGATATTTAATAAAGACATTAGCTAATTACAAGTATGATACATAGAATTGGTACTTTACCCCCTGGACCTAATGCTACGAAAATAATTAATATCATAAAGAGGATTTCTTATAATTCAACTTTTACTTATCCACTTGTTATCGCAAAGGGTCATGACTCTATAATCGAAGATGTAGATGGAAATGCATTTCTCGACTTCACATCTAATATAGGTGCATGCCCACTTGGATATTCTCATCCAGAGATTATCGAGGTATTAAAAGAATATTCAGAAAATGGTATTCACAAGATTGCAGGACAAGATTTTTATTGTGAAGAACATGCTAAAATAGCACAAAAAGTAGCTTCCATTATTCCAGAAAACTTCAAGACATTTTTCATCAATAGCGGTGCAGAAGCAGTTGAGAACGCAATAAAGATTGCGTATAGGAAGATGGGACCGTTGCCTGGTGTATCATGTATTAATTCTTTCCATGGAAGAACTCTAGGTGCACTCAGTTTCACTTTTAGTAAGCCTGTTCAGAAAGCCAATTTTCCTGAATTACCAGTTAAGAGAATAAAATTTTGTGTTGATGATGACGATTCGGAAATTGATTCGGTTCAAAAGCTGTTGAAGGAAAACAAAATCGCATTCATTTTAAGTGAAGTCATCCAGGGCGAAGGAGGATGCAACGTTGCAAGTAAACAATTTATCAAAAATCTTGAAAAATTTGCAAATCAATATCAAGTTCCACTGATCTTAGACGAGGTACAATCTGGTATGGGTAGAACAGGTAAATGGTGGGCTTTTGAGCATTATGATGTAAAGCCTGACATCATGAGTATTGCAAAAGCACTACAAGTAGGTGCAGCTACTTATGACAGAATTTTTGATCCCAGTGAAGGTGGAGTACTCTCGAGCACATGGGGTGCAGGTAGCAGAATAGATATGGCAGTCGGTACAAAAATAATAGATGTCATTAATCATGAGAGGCTTCTTGCAAATGCGGCTATCAAAGGTGAGGCCTTAAAAAAAGGGTTAAATGAAATGGTTGATAAGAATGGCATAATTGATGTAAGAGGAATAGGCTTGATGATTGGAATTGAATTTGATCAAAGAGAAAGAAGGGACTGGAAGTTAAAAGAGTTGTTTAATAGAGGACTCTTGTTGCTACCCGCCGGTCAGAAAGCAATGAGAGTGATGCCTCCTTTAACAATAGGGAATGAGGAGATACAAGAAGGACTAGCAATAATGAATGAAGTATTATTATCCTCATGAAGACATGATAGTATACATAATTGAATGTAAATAATATTAATATGCTCTATAATCATTGCCAAGAATTTGTGATGCCATCTTTAGTTCAAGTACTTCATTTGCACCTTCATATATTGTAGTTGCTCTTGAATCCAAGAAGTGTCTTGCTACTCTATTTGTCTTCCTATAGGCGGCGGATCCAAAAATTTGAATAGCCCTATTTGCTGAGTCGAATGCAGAGTTGCTTGCATGAAATTTTGCTATAGTTGCTAGCCTGTCTGCTTCATTTCGTAATGCTGAATATTCATTGTTATGCCTGCCCAATTTAGATTGCCATTTATAGTCTCCTTCCTTGAGCTTTTCGACATAATCATGAAGCATTTGTCTTGCCTGAGCTGCATAGTATACAAGCCATCGTGAACTTTCTATGTTTATTACAATTCTGGCTATATGTTCTTGTATTAACTGCTTTTTGGCTAACACTGAGCCGTGCTGTTCTCTTTTTTTTGAATAAGTAACACACTCCTCTATACAATCCATCATTACACCTACTGCACCTGCAGCCACACTAAGTCGACCATCTATTAATGCACTATATGCAATATTCAATCCCTGACCTTCTTGCCCAAGCAAATTTTTTTTTGGAACAATGCAATTATCAAAATAAATTTCCGCATTTTTAACAGTCAATAGTCCTAACTTGTCTCGTAGTTCTTCTGTTCGAATACCAACAGAATCTCCATTTACAATAAATGCAGAGATTTTCCCGTTATTGCTTCCGGTATTACTATATTCTCTTGCGTAGACTGTCATGACGTTAGCAAATGTGCCGTTGCCAATCCAGTGTTTTTTTCCTTTCAATATATAATAGTCACCTTTGTCTTCAAATTTCGTAATTATAGAAGAAGGATCACTGCCTGCTACAGGCTCTGTAAGTGCAAAGGCCATTATACTTCTTCCATCACAAGTTTGTGGAAGATATTCTCTTTTTTGTTCTTCATTTGCCCATCCCTGAATAACCATTTGTCCTATTGATGTATGGGCAGAAAAGAAAGTACGCATAGAACTACCTTCTTTACCTATTCTTTCAAGTGCAAGAATATATGTAAGAATATCATATCCTAGACCACCATATTTTCTTGATACAGGACATCCAAGCATCCCGACTTTTCTAAATTCCGAAATTACCTTTTTATTTAACTTTTCCTTAAGATAGCATTTCTCTTCATAGGAGCGCAGTGATTTACAAATGATGTCTATCTTCTCCAAAAAATTTTTCTGTTCTTCAGAAATTTCAAAATTCATTTTCGAAAAATTGCAATATGACATGAAATTCTTTGCCATTATAGATATAAAAGTCTGTTTTTATAAGATGAAAGTCCATATTGTTAATTTATTTACATCGTCAGAAGTACATCTTCCGCATTACTTGATTAGAAAGATAAATATCTCAGAAAGCGTTGCAATATAACTACTTTAAAATGAATGCCTGCTGATAAATTGCAGAAATTTCCTAACAAGTGTTAATATCATCTTTAATCAAATGTTGCTAGCAGCAGACAGTCTTCAGTGACATATTATAAGATTCAATTATAGATAGCCACATACCTGTCAGTTACTACAATGAATTCTGTAGATCTATATTTATATGATTTTATATCACTGTTATACAAATGGCATAGGGTTTAAATAGTTTAGAAATGAATCGAAATTAGTGAATTAGATGCCAGTCGCAATAATTCCCGATATTAGCGAACAACACTGTATTGGCTGTGCTCTCTGTGTGGAGATTTGTACTGCTCTTGGTCCAGATGTTCTGAGAGTAAAGCCAGTCGAAGGATGGAAAAGAGGTAAAGCATTCATATTCTACCCAGAAAGGTGCATTTCAGATGGTGCGTGCATAGGTGTATGTCCAACACACGCAATATTCTGGATGAGACCAATGGAATATACAGCAGGACAACCAGTTCCATTGCACAAGAACGGTGTGTTTGATAAGGGCTGGGAAGAAGGCTAGATATAATACATGAACGTAGAATAGTAAACATCCCTTTTACATTTTTGTCGAATTCAGGGTCTAATTGTTGTTTTTGACTGTGCACTTAAATTAGAGATTTCACAACTGCCGTCCATGCATGAGCAATGTTCGTATTATTATACCCTCCACCG
>JBJMFM010000185.1:0-20827 GCA_045808425.1 Nitrososphaeraceae archaeon
TCCTTGAACCTTCTGTAGTAATCTTCACATGACTTGTTGTTGAGCACATATGTAGACGTCATAATGCCTTAGATAGACTGACAGAAGGTGCCAGTATTATATATGGATACTATACAATACCTTTACATACAGATATAGTGACTGACATTACTTAATTATAAGAGTCATCAATTTTTCTCTGTTACCCCTCTAACCTTCTCTTTTTATTATCAAGAACTTATTTTGTACTTGAGTTATTTTGAAAACTTAATTCAGAGATGCTGTACCAAAGATATTAAATGTTCAATATACATTTTGTAACCTAATGCATGTATTAAATCTCCATCAATTATTAACAGTTCCATTTTATCAATGACTTGTTTTAGAAGATCTGAATGAATCAACCGATTTTGTTCTCTCAGCCTATCCAGGTTGTTATTCACTTCTACTTGTAGTTCTGGACTTTCTAATTTTTGCTTTACATTTTCGAACCGAACTAATTGTTCATTTATGGGGTTACTGCAGGCCATGAGTGCTAAAGGTCTGTGTTAACTAAATTATTAAGGATTATGATGTCATCAGCTTTCGAGTATATTCTGATAGAGTTAGTGTATTTATCGAATCATTTATCTGTTATTATTGATCTTGCAGTCTTGAAAATATTGATCCACATTTGCCATGTTAGCTTTCCAGTATTGGTATTATGTCTACTAGGATGATATGAAACCAAAAGAGTTTTGCCACTTGCAATACTATAGCGAGCACCATGGTAAAATGTTAATCCACTCAAATTACTTGTTTTGCGAAATGTATCAAAAGCAATCTTTCCGAGTGTCAGAATGACTTTTGTATTATTTAGTATATTTAACTCTGCTAAGAGATGCTGGGAACAGTTCGATATTTCCACTAAGCTTGGTTTGTTAAGAGGTGGAGCACATCTTACTACAGCGGTAATATATACGTCTTTCAATATAAGGCCATCATTACTAGATTGGCTGGTGGGCATGTTTGCAAATCTCGTCTCAAACATTGCTTTTGCAAGCCAATTCCCAGAGTCGTCTCCTGTAAACATTCTGCCTGTTCTATTGCCACCATGAGCAGCAGGTGCCAATCCAATGACCAATAATTTAGCTTTTGCATCTCCAAAGCCCTGAAGTGGTTTGGCCCAGTAATGTTCATCTAGGAATCTTTTTACTTTGATCTCGCCTACTCGATTAATATAATTCGATAAACGAGGACATAACTTACATTGAATTATCTTTTTATTGAGCATATACAACGAATGTTCCGCTGTAAAATTCATTTTAAGGTCATGGCACAAGATGAATCTATATTATATTAATGATATTATATCGATAATCCTGAAAATTGTATCCGTACTAAGCGAAACGTGAAAGCTACAACTACCTGAAAACTTCAATATTGACCCAAAGATGTAGATTATCCTTAATAGTATCCATAAAAGCAAAACCTATATAATACATAATCATTTTATGGTTTTGGAAAGGTTTAATGGAAAAATACAAGCAGAGAGGTCAGAGTTGTATATTAATGATATTAAATCTAAAGTAGTATTATAAAGGAAAAAGGGCTACAAACGGAGAGAATAAAATTATGTGTATCACCATTAATGTACAATAATTTCTATTGATATAACATTAACATAACGTTCAGAGAATTGGAAATCAAGCATTACATTTTTATGATATTAACTTATTTCAATTGATCTTATTACGGATCCATACATAAGATCTAACCTTTGTATATACAGATATACCTTATAAAAAGCGGCCTTTTCCAATAACTTTATGCAATTAACTTGAGTCGCTGAATTAATTGTAACTGACGACAACAACAATACTCCATAGAGACTACAAATAGCAAGGAAGAACTGCAGAATCATGCAAGCGATCTTGCAAAGGAATGAATGTGTATTTAGCTGTTATAAGTAGATATGACATAAGCGGAAAGTATACCTTGAATTGCCTTTAAGTACCTTTAAGAAATATATATTGACGTTTTATGAGTTAACATATAATGTTTTATGAGCTAGCACAAAAAATAATAAGGAATTGCATTCACATAAATCATTTAACAATATTACTACTAACAACAATTCTATTTCCCGATTTGAACAAAAAGACATTTGATAATTTGACTTGGATGGGCGTAAAGTAATATATGCTTTCTATAGAACAAGCCATTGCATCGGTTTCTTTTATGATAGTCATGATTATTCTAGCTTACAAAGCGCGCATAATTGATAGATATGGTGCAATAGCGGCTCTGCCAGTAGGTTTTATTATACTATACTTTGGCTCGATTTTATGGTTTTTTGTATTATTAATATTTTTTATAACCGGATCACTGTTTACCAAATATAAATATGGACAAAAGCAGAACATGGAACTCGCTGAACACAATGGTGGCGCACGGAGCTGGAAGAGCGTAGTAGCAAATGGAGCACCAGCAGCAGCATTTGCCATATTGTATTATTTATCTCATAACAATCTGACCTTTACTCTGTCTTTCACAGGATCAATTAGTTTTGCATTATCAGATACTGTGGCAACCGAAATTGGGTTGCTCAGTAAATCAAAACCCCGTTCAATATTGACAGGTAAGGAAATCGATACAGGCCAATCAGGTGGAATTACCATTCAAGGTGAAATCGCTGCGTTGACCGGCTCGCTTTTGATAGGAACTATGTGTGGATTATTTTTGTCAGAAGGTACATTTTCGCAGATACGAGTTATACTACCGGCTGCTATTACTGGAGGGATGATAGCTACTAATATTGACAGTATACTTGGAGCAACAATTCAAGCGAAGTATAAATGTCTAAATTGTAGAAAATGCCTAGAAAAGATGACTATACACTGTAACCTTCCTGCGGTTCAAGAAAGAGGCACATCCATGGTCGATAATAATGTTGTTAATCTTTTGGCTGCATTAATAGGAGGGGTCATTTCAGCCAGTTTTATCATCATTCACTAGCATTATTTATTATGCCTATTACTTTAGACATTTTTCTTTCTTTATGTAGTATTTAGTAAATTTTCATCTTTCTGTATAGCATTTCTAATTTATTTAGATTGTATCTAATTAATGCCTTTTTAAGTATGCAGAAGAGTTTATTTCTCCGAGTAGATAAAATCAATCGTATATATGCCTCTAATTTCAGTCTCGATGTACCCTGGAAGAACAAGAGAACAAAAAGAAGAATTCGCAAAGGCGGTAACTGATGCAGCTGTGCAGATTTTAAAAACAAAATCTGAGCACGTAATTATTGTTTATGAGGAAAATCCCAAGGAAAACTGGTTTATTTCAGGGAAACAATTGTAGAATATCTGTTTATTAATCGCGATTCACCTAATTTATATTTGATATATAATTAATGAGAGGCACTATCATTACTAAGACCAATACTAATACTATTGAGCCTACTGACGATAATAATGAAAATGCAGCTGCCAATAATAATGATCTATTCTTTGAAAGGAAAATACAAGAGGATACAGCAGGATTAGCTCCTTACTATTCACGGGTTCTTTCTGAGAAAGTATCAAAAGAAAATGCTCTAATAATTGCAGATATATCTTTGATCTAAGAACGGAAATAAATCCTTCTGATCATTATATAATGAGTATTATCAAAATACTTACTTCCTTGGCAGGATTTTATTATAATAATAATAACAACAATATCTGGCAAATGAAGTATACTTTAGCTATGGAAGAGCACTTGGAGAATCACAATCAGCCATGTCAAAGGTGGCTGGAATGGCTATGTCAGTTAAGGAAGCATCTTCTTCGATGAATAACACAGCTAATAATAATAATACTGGCATAAGTTCAACCACAGGTATGACTAACAGCGGGAATGCTATAAAGAATATAACAGAATATCAGACTGCTCAAGCTCTTGCTGGTATCGAGGTATTTCGCAAGGATTTGAATCCAATAGCACCATCTACATTAAAAGCTGCTAATACAGAAATACAAAATGATCTCAACCAGTTAAAGACTGCAATAGATAACAAGGCGCCATTTATAGATGTTATGAAGATAGTACATATTGAGATCATCCAACTCTTATAACAGCATATAATCTGCAGCTAAAAAGCTTCCAATAAAGTTATGTTTGTATATTTATTATACTTTCGTTCAAGCTCATTGTTCGACAGTTGTACCAATGTACTTAAATTATCAGATTGAGTATTGAATAGATAGCTATATGCAGAAAAACGGAGCTACTATGCATCGGAGCGACCGTGTAAACAAGCTCACACTGTTAACCATTATTGCGGCAGTTGTGATTGGAGTTTTAATGGTACCTGTGATTCTTCCGCACATAAGACATCCCTCCATGATTTATCATATTTCTCTACATACCCTAAGCGTTATTATTGCTCTTTTTCTAAGCGTTGTATCAATTCTTGCATATAGGAGAAACAACAATAGTTTAAGGTTATTGTTTATGAGTTTGGGTTTCTGCTTGCTAGCTGGAATTGAATTCTTATATCTATTTCATGCAACAGCAAATATTTCAGATGTAATAATACCTGTAGTGGATGTAGAATTATCGCATGCTATTCTTTTGATAATGCTGACTTTATTTGGTATCGGTGTATTGAAGGTGAATAGGCCATAATGAAAAATGTGGTGGCAGCATCAGCAGTTAGTACTAGTTTTTTTGACAACAACGGAGAACTAGAAGAAGAAGACCGGTTAAGTGAAGTACACAGTAAGCTGATAAGGTACGTAAACGAACAACCAGGTATACGATACAGAGAGCTCCTAAGGTTATCCGGTCTTAGCAATGGTGTTCTATCATACCATATAACAAACCTTGAGAAATCAAGACAGATAATTGCTGATAGAAATAATAACAACAAAATCACACGATATTATTCAAACAATATCCCAATTGAGGAGACTAGCATCATAGGACATATCAGAAACAATGCTGAAAGACAGATAATATTATTTATCCTCGAACATGATTCATGTACTTGCAATGAAATTATAGAATATACAAAGAAGGCACCATCTACTGTATCATGGCATCTCAAGAGGCTTAAAGATGGAGGAATGGTATCTGTTCTTTATAATACTGGTCGCTGTCAGCAGCGGCTGTATAAAGTTAGAGATTTTGAATCAATAACAAATGTATTATCTAAATACAAAGAGAGCTTTGCATCAGATACAATAGTAAATAATTATACTGAGATTATGGAAGATCTATAGCAGTCTGTATAAAACACAATGCAGTAGTATTGCTATAATCTATTATATTTGATATTCAATAATTATTTCTTTTCTGACATAATAATAGAGATCTTCACAATAGCCTAAATGAATCTATCTAGTTGTCTTAGAAATTAGTCCAATATATTATTCGGCTTGGGATAACAGTAAACAGATGGGTCAAACAAACGTACAAATTTAGAATACATTCAATAAGCACATTGCCTTGGGGGAATTGGAGATTGCGGTGATGAATATATATATGATTTTACGCTATTTGTACTATACAATTATGTTGGCTGTGATAAAAAGTTGTCATTAACTTTATCTCATGAACGCATAAAGCTGTTTTGATACATCAACTATATTATCAATCTTATTGCTTATTGATGATCGATTAAAATTGAGTATTGCATGATCTACTCCCATTTCTTTAATTTCCTGCAAATCCTTGCCTATCTGATCAATATTTCCATTCAATAGCTGTCTGTGTTTGGACTCTTTTTCATCCTTATCAGTATCATAGCTGGAATCTATAACAGTAGGATATAATATTGCAGCAATATGGATGTCTTTGGGATCTCTCTTTGCTTTATAACATTCATTTTTTATCTCATCTATGCATGATTTAACTTGATCTAGTGAATTCCGTATAACGCATATCCATCCATTAGCATGATTTGCCATCCTTACAAATGTTCCTTGACTATATCCACCAAGATAAATTGGAATATGCGGCTTTTGAATAGGTTTAGGTCCTATTTTAGAAGCAGGAATATTATAGTACTGTCCTTTAAATTCTACTATACCTTCTGTCCATATCTTTTTTAGTATTTGAATATACTTTATCTGCCCTTTTGCCCTATTTGTAAAGGGAACACTAGAAGCTTTGTACTCATCTTTTGACCATCCAATACCAAATCCAGCTATAGCTCTTCCTTCTGATAAAACATCAAGTGTTGCAAATCGTCTTGCCAGTATTACAGGATTATGAAATAGCATGTCTATGACAGAAGTTCCCAATATAATCTTCTCTGTATTTGCAGCAACATAGGTAAGCGTTTCTAGTGGCTCAAATATGTACTGCCAATCAACTGGAAACTTTCCATCACTAGTTCCAGGATATGGATCAAGTGGGTCGATAGGCCAAACCAATCTTTCTAAAACCCATAGAGAATCAAATCCTGCATTTTCAGCCTCTTTTGCAAAATGAATTATGTTTTCTTTTGTAGCATGGTGTTTATCTGCCTGTGGCAGCCTTAGTCCTATTTTCATACTGCTACTGCTATGCATTATATCTAAAGAAGGCTAATAGTATATTCATTCTGCTACATACAACATAAGTGACATGTCAACAATCTCATCAACAGGATTTCTAAAAAAGCGTCATCTACAACTTTTCCGTATAAGCTCATGGGACCTTAGCTCTCTGCCTATTTCTCTTTTAATTTCGTTTTTTTAATTGTTGCTGTAATGTTGTAATTTACTATAGTTACGGCAAAGCTCACTTATCTTCTTTAAATCTGAATATGGTAATCTTTCTACTGCTTTTTGCAGCGCCACATGATCCAGATATCACATAACGATGGCTTCGCAAATTAATATCAAGACAAAAAGATAATTTAACATAGAAAGAAACATTGTACTAATCAATAAAATTTTTTAACTATTAAAACAGTTCCAGTAGTATTTATTCGTCAATTCTAGATTAATGATGCATTGACGATAAGCTGTCTATGATATTAAGAAACCCTTACCAATTATGAACTAAAGTTTATATTAATTATGAAAAGGACTTGATATACATAATACATTGGACACATTAGAGCGAATATCTACAGGTACTCCAGGCCTAGATCCTCTTATCGAAGGTGGAATCCCAAAGGGATCTACTGTAATGATTGCTGGAAAGTCTGGAAGTGGTAAAACAATATTATGTTCACAATTTGTTTATTATGGCCTAACTAACAAAAATGAGAATGGATTATATATTTCATTTAGTGAATCCAAAGCACAGTTTTATACTAACATCAAAACACTTGGAATGGATTTTGATAAATTCGAAAGACAAGGCAAGTTTACATATTTGGATTTTACCTCATTGACAAAGGATGGAATACAAGATATACTTGAAGAGATTTTGGCTATTATTAGAACTACTAATCCCAAAAGAGTAGTATTAGATTCATTTTCAGCAATATCTCTAGCATTTGAACATCAAACCGAAGCCAGAAATGCAATCCATGTACTTTTGGGGAAAATAATGAGATCAGAAGGGAGCACAAGTTTGCTTGTTATGGAAATTCCACATGGAACACAAAACATTGGTTATGGAATAGAAGAGTCCGTTGTAGATGGTATTATACAATTAGAGCATAGTGAAGACAATACTTCACCAATAATTCTCCGAGTCTTCAAAATGAGAGGTACCGCAATCAATCGAGAACCACATGTTTGTACAATAATCAGAAATGGAATTGTGCTATATCCCAAACAGAGCTTAACACTGACTTTTGCTGCTTCAGAGGATCGAGTATCGAGCGGAATCCCTGGCTTTGATGAACGAATTGGTACTGGATATATCCGAGGGACAACCTGTGCCATTATGGGACCAACAGGTACTGCAAAGTCAACATTTGCTTTTAGATATATTGCAGAAGGGGTAAAAAAAGGTGAGAGTGGAATCTTTTACTCGTTAGAAGATACTGCTGATGGAATAAGAATGATGGCTAGAAGTTATGGGTACAACGCAACGGAACTCGAAAATAACGGATTGTCAATAATCGTAGGTAGTCCTTGGAGTGACAGCCCCGACGCACTCATTGCAAATTTGGCAGCCACCATTGAAAGGACAAAAGCAAAACGTCTTGTCATAGACGGCCTGTCTGCTTTTGAAAGCAAATATAAGAATGATGACATGTATACGATTGCTAAACGTTTTATAAGCTTGATACAGCAATATAAAATCACAGCGCTAATTACTATCCTTACAACACAGAAGAGTGGATTCGAATTATCTGGGTTGGGATTATCTTCGCTTTTCCAAAATATAATACTGCTTAGATATGTAGAGGTCCAAGGACGATTAAAGAGAGTTTTATTAGTACTGAAGATGAGAGGAACACAGCATGACGAATCTATATTAGAATTTAGAATTTCCAAAGATAACGGTGTAGAAATAGTTGGTCCGATAGGTAGTAACTACGTAGGTATATTCACAGGAGTTGCTCAAAGAATAGAATCATGATGATGATGACAAGCATAAAAGAAGAAGTAAAGAGAAATATAACTAATGATGAGATTAAGTAATGGATTATAATGGGATAAAGTTTGAACTATACTCAAAATAAATTCAACGAAGCATACGGGCAGGCAGTTATACAGGCACTTTCAATTTTAGGAAAGGATGTATCAGCAGTTATAGCTTCTTACATTAAGGATAGGTACTCAGTTAGTTTAAGTGATACTGCAGATAATCCCCAAGCTCTCTCCAATGCACTATACGCTGTAATAGATGGAGGCACAAGAATCATACAGAGGCGAATACTTCGTTTGCTTTACAGTAGGATTGGAATTGAGCTTCCTTTTGCGATTACTTCAAACTTTGAAGACAAAGTATTCAACGCAAAAAAAGAATATGAAAAAGCGTAGGTTTTCATAATAAAGAGAAAATATTTTCTATCTGTATTATTGTCTGACATGGAAAACAAATCATTATATTCTTATTATCCTCATAATCATTCTGATCTACTATTATTTTTGTGATTTAGTAGTTGATGAAATTCAATAGTTAGTTTCTATCGTATTGTCGTTGTTGATGATGATGTGTAGCTTGCTATTTTTTAGTTAAAGGCAGGCTAAATGTAAATACGGCCCCTCTTTTTTCACCTTCTTTGTTATTCTCAGCCCATATTCTACCACCATGTGCTTCAACAATGGCTTTAGAGATAAACAAACCAAGACCAGTACCTTCATTAGATTTTGTAGCAAACTTTGTAAATAGCCTTGGAATAATTTCTGGATCTATTCCTGAGCCTGTGTCTTTTATACTGACAAGAACGTGATCTTCTTTTTTTTCTGCTTTTATAGTTATAGTACCTTCGTTTGTAAATTTAACAGCATTTCTCAACAAATTAAAAATAACCTGGGTCAGCCTACTTTTGTCTGCGTCTATAAATACATCATTTTCTATGGGTTCGTATCTTAATTTTGTATGATTATCTTTTTTGTATGGGTCTTTTACTGTATGTATAATCAAATCATCAATTGCAGTTAAGATTACATCAGTTAAGTTTAGCAGCTCTTTTCTTAGATTTAATGACTTGTTTTCTATTTTGGTAACATCTAAAATAAGCTGGGAAAGTTGCTCTAGTTTTTTTGCATTACGGATTACAGCCTTTACAGAATTTCTTTTATTATTAATATTATTTCCTATTTCTCTCACTCCTCCTTCTCTTCCTACTGTTATTGTTTCTGCTTCTTCTGCTTCTGTGTCTTCTTCAAGCAGTTCTGCATACCCTAAGATAGATTGTATAGGTGTTCTCAATTCATGAGCCGCTACATCGATAAACTCTCTTTGCATTCTTGCATGGATCTTCAACTGTTCGTTAGCTTCTGCGAGTTGTTTATTTAAATCTGCTAGATGATCCTTCGCTACAATTATAGACTCGAGCATTTGTGTTTCATTCCATAGAGAATCAAGAAGCGAGCCAAAGTTTTTTGCAAGAGATTTGTTATCAGAATATACTGCAATAGAGGCAAGTCCGTCATCCTCGTGGGACATAGTTAATACTTTGGAATTATCAATTAACAATATTATTCCTTGTATTCCTGAAATGCTTTTAATTTGGGCACATCTCTTGATATCGGAGATTAATTGTGATCGTGTAGCTCCGTCATTTCTCCTTTCTCGTTCTTCTTGTTCCCCTTCAGAATGAAGAATCATCATACTAACACCTCTGCGTTTGGCCTGTTTTATGCTATCAACTAAGCCAATTGTGGCAAGGTGTTCCAAATCTAGAATTGAACTAACTGCAATAAGTACCTCTGATCTAGCTTGTTGTATTTGAGTTATAAATAGTGATTCAGCATACTTTGGATCTTGGATAATATCTAAAGTGAAGGGTTTAACTAGTCTTCCTTCGATTTCTTTGATTCTATCTTGCGCAGATGTTGTGGTAGTCTTATTCCACAGAGTATCAAATATTTGATGGTATTGTTCTATAATCTGCATAATGTCAATATGCACAATTTGTGGAACAGTTTTTCGTTCTTGCATAGCAGTAGTTGTAGTAGTAATAGCAAGACATTTTGTCTTGTTTAAAATGAAGTTTGGTTTGAGATCATCTAAATGGCGTATTTCAACTAGTTCCATCAATTTTTTATAGTAATCAATATTTTCATTGGTAATTTCGATAATGCACTTTAACCTTACTCCTCTATCTCTTGCATCGCTAAGAGCCTTTTTAAATAGCTCAAGTTCTATGGCTTGCATTATATAGTTACCACAGATATCTACTTGAGATTTTGATTTAGATATTGATTGCAGAATTGCCCTATTTGTATTTCGTATACCATACAAGGTCCTTGCCTTTTCTGTGTTTGTATCAGGAGATGAGATCGACAAGTGTAACCTCGACTGGTCACTATTTATATAAAATGTTTTGACAAATTGTTTTAGAATACATGATATCCTTGCGTAGTAATTTATTTTGATAAAAAACCTGCTCTGTTGATTTAGAACGAGTCACGTTGAAATTTCTTTGGCTAACATTGAGCTGTTCATTTTAGTAGTAATAGATAAAGCTAGAATTATTAATATTATCTGATACATAATCAATGACCTTCAAAGACCTACAAAATAAAGTTAGTTTGGATATATCATAACCCCAACTTAGACGCTCGAACGACTGTAAAAACAGTAAAAGAACATGAAATGAGTGGCAAAGAAATAAAAGCATTAAAGGGAATGTCCATTGATCAGTTTACAACCGGGTGAGAAATTGTAGATCTCTAAGGGATTGTTCCATCCTTATTCTTCTTCCACATCAGTACCCTTAACGTTTACTTTTTCGCTCGTTACTTGTTCACTTACTGTACGTGTTTCAGTAACTGGTTTTTTCTTGACAGATACTTCTTCTTTTACATAAGGCTGCTTTGTTACCTGTACCTCTTCTTGCTTCAACGGAACTTTAGTTTCGGTTTTTGATTGTACTGGTCTTTCTGCTGTAGTACTACCACTAGCAGGTCTTCTTTCCACAGATATCTCTTCATGTGTTACTGGCACTTCAACAGTTTTCGTTTCAGTAACAGGTTCCTTTGTTATTGTTGCCTCTCTAGTAGATTCTCTTTTAGACGCATCTAATCTCTCTTCTGTTATAGGCACTGTCGTTTCTTCTGCTTTTCTTGCTGCAGCCAAACCTTCATTTGCTGATGACGATGAAGACGGTGGCGAATCTCTCAAAAACCTGCTTTTTGCATCATCCTCAGATATGCTAAAACGAAGTACATCTCCATCATAGCTTTCTACCATAGCTTTTGGTATGTAGAACTTTTCTTTGTTTATTATTCCTCTCTGCACTAATACGTAATTCTGTCCTGTTTCTTGTACTTCGCCTAAATCTTCGTCTCCACTTCCTCTTGCTTCTTTCTTTATGACGTCGTTCCAGTCAATATTGCTAGTTCTACTTGATGCCATATCTTCTATAGTCCCGTATAGTTTATATAGTTGTAAAACGCGACTTTTGATGGATATTAGTTAAGCTACTTGTTCAGCAATTGATTGTTGTTCTCCTTTTGTGTAACATGACCTTCCTCTACAATTGACTTTTTAGTTAACCTTCTATTTTGTCGTCTTCTATTTTTGTACCAATCTAGCCCATATAACGCTGCCATACCACCTGCTAGTCTACAGGAGAGCAAGAAGAAGAGGACATAGCAGTAAAAGATGCTGCATTATACAATGTCCTAAATTCAAAGAAAAAGATGACAAAGCAAGAGGCAGGCTACAGGGAACAAGATGTAAGGAAAACCAACAACAACAATTACAACCGTGCTTGTATAAAATGCAAATTCAACTTACCTGACGAAAAAAACTGTCATATTGTAGAAGGTGAAATAAATAATGAAAATGGCATTTCAAACTACTTCTCTCCAAAAGGTGATGGTATGTTACCAGGAGATATTGTTTGGGATTTCATAAAGAAAACTGGAAGAAAACTTGAATATGAAGAAGGTCATCTTATTGGCAAAGGTGCAGAAGGATTTCAATGTAAAGATTGTAAATATTATATGTATGCTAACAGGTGTCTATTGATAAAAGGAACTACTTTTATGCCTGAGATGAGCTGCGCCTTTGTTGTAAAAATTGACAATGGAACTGAAGTTTAGAACTACTAGCGTGTACAATGATTATAATCATCATTAACAAAGAAATTATTCTTAACAAGTAACGGTAACTCTAATTCAGTTAAAGTCTGAACCTTTTTTTATGCTACTTTTAATTTTATATTCAAATGACTTTGACACTTTGATATCATTACGTAGCCACCGTATCTCTGTCTTACTCAACAATGCAGTACTCAAACTATCATCCAGCTCCGGGTTCATAGTGTACTCCCTCCTACATTCTACCATGGTCTAGCAAGACAAGAAAATTAAGTAGTAACCTGGATTCATTATCTGCTGATGAAAGTACTTCCGCATGTTATGAGAAACATCAATGAATTTAACATACCCGCTGGAAATTCTAGCGGCTATGAAATATTGTATTTTGGTGTAAATCTTATACTCATGTTTGATTATAGACTTGCTTTTGACATAGAGGTAAAAAATTCCGATAAAGAAATAGAAGTTTTGATTATCAGTAGAAAAGACGTTCCGACATGGAAAGAAAATGATGATAGTAACAGTCCTGAAATTAAACTATACTATAACAAAAGTGGACTAAAAATTAATGATATCTTTAAGCCTACTATAAGCGATGCATATGCATTTGTGCTAAACAATAGATGGTCTTCTATTAGCCATGAAGTAAAAACAGTTGAGGTTACTTTGATTCATAATTGGCAGCAGGAAGTAAAGGAATCTCAATTAAAGGATTATTATAAAGAAGAATAGTGCTGCTTTTCTTTATACTAAGATTATTTTATTCTCCTCTTATCTGCCTAGACAAATAAAACATATTTCTTAATTTTGTCCTTAACTTTTCAACGTCCTTATGACAACTGTAACATATGGAAAATCCATTATTCAAATCCCATAACTCTTTACATGCTAATGCTTGTTCTACTGTAGATACATTGTTTTCCTTGCAGATGTCATTGAATGTTTTGGCATGATGAACATCTAGTCTTAAACTTTTATTATCTTTCATACTAGCATGACATATCTTACATGTGAAATTATCTCGCTTTAATATCGAAAGACGCCAGTTGAGATATTTCGTTGTATTTCTGATCTTTAGCTTTAATAAAGGAGAAGTGGGTGGGGCAGGCACTTTGACATTGTTGGGATAGTCATTATCTTTAAAATCAAAGATGGCGTCTTGGGGGATATTCTTTAATGCTTCATCTTTTACTATTTTTTCAAGCGATTTTACTACAATAGATTTAACTGTATCATAATCAAATTCTCTGTCAATATTGTAGATGTTAGTTTCGAGCATTTACTTGGAGCTTCTTTTATTTGTACAACACATAGCTTTAACTCTTATTTATAGACACTATGCATTGGTTTTTGATGATCTTCTCCCTCTCTCTGCAGTGTATCATTGCTTTTAATGGCATCTTTATTTCTCAAATTTGTTCTCCCTTATGGTTTGTAGAAATATATGTGAAAGGAGATACTCAGAGAAAGTAGTATTTGGTAAAGTAATTATTCTCTGGGTCAGAAGTATTGAAGATGTGAAGTTTACATGTATAACAAAAGCGCATTTTGTCCTTAGCTAAGGCTAAAACCATATAGTAGGATATGTAAAGAAATACTTCGGAAGAGAAATAGCAGGCATATGGAAATGGTTGATGGTTAATGGATCAGTCTTCAAACAAAGACATTTTAAGAGAAGAAATCATGCTCTAAGGGAAGAAAATAGACTTATCTTTAGCAAGATGCTTTCTGAATGTAAAGAAGAATACTACATCAAAGCTGCTACCTCTAAAGATGAATTCTTCTCAGCTGAATCATTGTTTATAGTTCTGATATTGCAGCAGCAGATAGAGTTTTCAGGGCATTCAAAGATGCAAGATCTGAGACGAAGTTGACAAGGAGGCTTTATTGAACAGGATATAGAGGGTAATTGTACTCAATCATTAGGAATGTTCTCTTTGAGATTATCATTATTGTCCGCTACAATAATAGGAGAACAATAAAGATACCTACTTTGCCAAAATAAAGCGGAAGCCAGAGTAAGATATCCGGCATAAAAGAATATATCCCATATCCATTCCTCTTTTCCCACTGTTCCTAAAACTGCACCATATCCAAAACCAATATCTCCTATACTATTAAGTATTATAAACAATGATATTAGAATCCAATTGGTATGTGCTAAATCTCCTTTTCTTAAGCTCCAAAGAACTAGAATTGCAGGGACAAATAATATGCTATCTAAAACAGGATAAGTAATGCTTAGAGCTGTTCCTGACATATCCTCATTGTCTGCCAGCAAGAGTCCTATGCCAAAGGATAAGTTCAGTATATATGTCATCGATACTGCGACAGCAATAGATACGAGAATTATAACATCTCGTTGTATTGTTTTTCTCAGCAATTTCAATATACTATAGAAGTAATAACCAAAGAACACATAACCAGCCAAGAAGAAAGGATCAGCCAAGGAAGGAAAAGGGGTCGTGATCATAGGTCCTAACTGGTAGTAGGTATAAATTGTTTCAGCAACAAACCATAATCCAATACCTAAAGTAAGAAACATATGCGTTTTGTCATGTAATCCATCAATTTTGCGTCTATAGATTATTAGCAAGCATAGGCCTAATGTGAAACCGGCTGCAATGGTCTCAGGCAGGTTCGTAAATAACGATCTCTGTTCTGAATTTAAACTACTAATAATACTGCTTGAAATTATAAACAAGCCTATCAATGAAAAGATTAGATATCTACGTGTGGAGGCTTGATTTGATGGTAAAGTGAGCAAATGGTGTAACTATACTTTTGGATATACTTAAGAATATCTTATGAAAAATATATTTGCTAATATCGTTATTATTATCTTAGTTGTATGTGGCCAGCTTAACTAGCTAGTATGGGTGCCTACAAATCTATTGCTCTATTCAATGTTCATTTGTCTTTATGGTTACTTGATAATCAACAATCAGTAAACTAAATTAAAAGATTGTGGCAACTTTTAAGCTGTTCTATTTTATTTTGTTTATTTATCCTGGTCAAATAATGGAAGAGTGAAACTGAATTTAGCTCCCTTTCCATCAATATTGTTTTCTCCCCATATTTTTCCGCCATGAGCTTCTACAATGCTTCTGGAGATAAACAAACCCAGCCCTGTTCCTTTTTCAGCTTTCGTCGCAAATTTTGAAAATAGTCTTGGTAAAATATCGCTATGTATGCCAGTACCACTATCCTTTACACTAACAAGAACTTCTTGTTGATTGTCTTCTTTCTTCTTTTCTAACTTAACGGATACAGTTCCTTCTTCTTTAGTGAATTTAATAGCATTGTTTAGCAGATTAGAAATAACTTGTGTAATTCTATACCTGTCTGCTTCTACAAAAAAATTAATGTCCTTCTTAGATTCGTATAACAAGGTAATATTATTATCATCTTTTTCAATCTGATTTCTATAGTCTTGCACAACATCTGATATCAAATCACTTAGATTGAATTGGTCTTTGTTTAGCTTTAGTGTCTGACTTTCAAGCCTTGAAATATCTAGTATGTCTTCTGTAAGCCGATGCAGCCTATTTGCATTTCTGATAACACTATCTAATAATTCACGTTGTTGGGTGTCTTCTATTTTAGAGCGAATAATTTCAGTTAGGGTAAGAATTGGTTGTATAGGAGTTCGCAGTTCATGAGCTGCTATGTTTATGAATTCATCTTTCAATCGATCAAGGCTTTTTAACTCTTCATTAGCTTTTTCCAAAATACTCTCTTTTTCCTTCAGTTGTTCATTTGCTGTTTCAAGCTCCTTGTCTTTTCTTATGATTTCCTCTGTACGGGCCTTTATTCTTGCTCTCATTTTTCCAAATTGAGAAGATAATTCTCCAATTTCATCAATAGTAGAGGGAGGCGTAATTACAATGTCTAAGTTACCCTTGCCCATCGCTATTGCTGCATCCTTGAGCTTTGTTACAGGTTCAGAAATAGTTCTATCTACTACAATATAAGTGGCAATTATTGAAATCGCTAAAACTATTACAGTTATAAAAATAAACAAATTTCTTAAGCTCAATGCTTCCTTAAACGCCTCTTGCGTATCCAAAAATGTGACCAAAAGCCATTTATTTTGAATAGAACCAGGATTCTGGTTATTATTACTGCTTTCCTTCGCTGCTACAAACACTGCATTTTCAGAAGGGGACCCAATATCTCTGAATATTGCACTTTCAACTGTATTGTTAGAATCTTTTATCAGATGATATATTGGCAGGTATTCAAAGCCACTTGCAGCCCCAGCATTTGATAGAGATCTACTGCTGTCATAGTTAGAATATATGACCTTACCATCATCTGATGATAGTAGGTTAATTCTCAGATTGCTTTGTGAGCCAGTACTAGCATGTTCAATTATTTTAATATTTAGCGGGTAGCTTAAAAGTAGAATCTCATTTATCTTACCTGATTTATCATGTAAAGGTCCGGACAAAAGGATTTCTTTTTGTTTTGAGGATTTTAGATAATTTGACGGAGTACTGCCTCTATAAATATCTCCTTGAATCGCCTTTTTGAAAAAGGATTCGTTCGACACATTTTCACCTATACCAATACCTTTGTTATCTGCAATTTTTATTCCTGTTTTATTGTAAATTGAAAAGGAAGAATAATCTTTATGAGTACCTAGGAATTTTTTTAGAAGTTCTAATTTCTTTACTAGATCGGTGCCAGATTGGTTTGGAAATACACTCATAGAATCTCCAAGAAATGTGATATCAGAAATTCTGTTAGAAGTATCCATGGAGATTGTATTCATTGAATTAGCTAAATCATCTTCTAAATGAGCTTTAATTTCACTTATCATAGTAGAGAAAAGCACATTTATAGAAACAAAACTTGCAGCAAGTAAAGATGTTAGTATGAGAGACACAAGCAGTACAAAAAGCTTTGATCTTATTTTCATGATTTGTTATATTTGGCTATTTTTACATATACAGGTTTATACGCTAATTAAGAAAGTGCTAGAAGACCATGTTCCTACCCACTAAGATTACCTAACATATAGCACTTCTTTACCTTTTTCTTCTGTTATGTCATCATCTATTCTTTTCCTCCTTCTACGTAATTTTCTTACGTCTTCAAGTGGTGTCCTCACTGTGGAACGGATATTTTTAGAACTGGCTTTGATCAGACCATTTTTCTATTGGAGATAACAAGGGTACCATACTATACCTCTTATAGACGAATATGTATCAAAATACTTATTTCAAGAAGAGATTAACTTTGAAGATTCAAGAAATTGCATTGTTCTAAATTATATTCTGATTTTCAACTTCATAGTAGAACAAGTAAGGAAAGCAATCCTCCTAAAGCTAGGAGAAATGAAATACGAATACATTGGACGGTGGAGAAAATTATCCGACGTCCCTCGTTTAATGTTACGAGAAAAGAATTCGATAGCGACTTGGAAAACCATTTATCCTAGACAAGGATTTTCTGCAAAAGGCGGCGGCTTTGAAAAAAGTTTTATGGAAAGCGTGCTTGAGCAATCTTCAGAAGTTATTACTTATGCAAAGCTGGACAAAAGACATGCATTACTGATCCCATATAGAGACGAATACGGAATATTGCGAGAGTATGAAGTAGACTTTGTCATAAAGACAAATGACAAAATGTATTTAGTAGAAACTAAAGCTGATAAAGATTTGTACGAGCCAAATGTTTTGCTAAAAGCTAAATCTGCACATATTTGGTGTTTAAACGCGTCTAAAGTATCACCACCAGAAGATACGACTCAACCAAAAATTTGGGAGTATCTAGTATTATCAGAGGGATTGTTCAA
The DNA here is from genome assembly GCA_045808425.1 of Nitrososphaeraceae archaeon. Classification (GTDB taxonomy): domain Archaea; phylum Thermoproteota; class Nitrososphaeria; order Nitrososphaerales; family Nitrososphaeraceae; genus JAFAQB01. The sequence goes on from JBJMFM010000185.1 coordinate 18,418, forward strand.
GGCAAATTCAGGGTTAGGGTTTGAAATGTTTGTGCCTCTATGTACTGAACTACGTAATAGAATGATCGAAAGGTATGACTCAACAACAAAAAGATAACGCTAAAATTTATTCTTCACTTTGTCTTATGACTATCATTTTATTTGTATCTCCTTTTCTTTTTGAAGCCCTTCAAGAATTTGATCTCTATAGTGTTTTAAATTCGCATTGAATGCAGCTAATATTTCTAATGCCGTACGTTCAGATACAAACCATAATAGGTAGTCGTCAGTTCGATAACCTCTATGAATAACTATACTCTGCCAGTCATATAATCTTCTTAGAGAATCAGTCTTAAAGAATCGTTCTAAGTTGAGTTTTCCTATTATTCTTATTATGGTCTTAATACTAGGAATTCGGTTATTCAGAAAAATTATTTGATTATTGTTGTATCTGCTACTTTTCTTCATAGTGAATAACTCTTGAGTAATGAAAACTTCTAAAGCAGACCTAAGAAGTGGAAAACCGATCAGCCTTCCCATATTTCCATGCAAGAGCAGTTCCTTTACAGCGGCTAATAGTTGACGATAGTCTATATCTGATTGATATTTAGTAAGTGTCTCTTCCTTGTTGTTAGAATCGATTTCATTACATACGTTGACAAATAGATCATAATATTGTCTTATTGTATTGTAGATACTTATCAAATACCCATTAAAATCCTGGTAAGCACGTACAAAGTGATTAAATTCTATTCCTTTTTCATTTCTAGCAGTAGCATTGGTATAATTAGCATAAAATGTCTTCAATTCCGTTGATATTGCTATAATATTTTGAGCAACAGATCGTAAAGCATACAAGCTCATAGTCCAATGTGCATAATAAAACAATACAGGCTCTTGTGACTGGTCACGTTCTATGTAAAATGCTGCTTTGATTATAGAAGGTGGTTTTAAAAATTCGTTGAATGGAATTTCTTTATTATGGCTATTTGAAAGACTCTTTACGTTTCTTAAATCTTCTTCAACTATAGTATTTATCTCATTTTTTGCCTCTTCCAGTTCTTCGGTGATTTTAGTATGACTCAGTTTATCTGGCAAAATGTTTTCGAATTTGGTGTATCTTGGCATTATATTTTGGATTCTAGACTTCACTAAGCCATATCTAGGATACCGAGATATACCTTTTGCCTCTTTACCTTAGAAGGTACTGAATGACGGCTTCTACGACTATTGAGGTTATCAGCTATACAGCTACCACTGTCATAGTTTTGATAATTTTACTGGACAATATGTAAAGTCATAGCTGATAATGGTTATGAATACCAAGAACATGCAGAATCTAACTATCTATATATATAGAGCCATGCAAAGAGGTTCAAAACTAGCCTTAAGCATGTTGACTGCAGTAATATTGGCGAGTGGCTATCTTTTTATCAATCCTGTTTTCGCATCATCAGACGATGCATACATGAGAGGATATAGAGCAGGAGTAGTCAAGGGCCAGCAAGATAAAACGGAGTCGACGGCAACCATCCTCCACCATGTCCTGTAGTAGGCCCAGAGTTTAAAGACTACTGCAGCGGATGGAATCAAGGCTATTCAGATATTGTTGTAGATGAACTAGACTAGGTTTTTCTTTTATGGGTATTTCCAAAATTTCAACTTATCTTATGTGAACTACTATTAATAAGTAAAATAAAACAAATCAAGAATCACTCATGATATGCAATCATGGCAAATGCCTAATCCTTCTATCTATATCTGGCAATCACTTTATCATAATCTGGGTCTTCACCTATCTGCGGCTTTAGATGCTTCTTCTAAAAACTCACGTAATAGCAAAGCGTTAAAGCAAATATCGCAATATATACATTAAGGTCAATAAAAACGAGATGACAAAGAAAAGGGCGACTAAGCCAAGAACAAAAACAAGATCAAGAAGAAATGCTTCCACATCATCAAGGCAAAAAGGAAAAGGAAAAAGACTTACATCTGCTCAGAAACTCACCTTGCATTTAAATGAAGCGTTAGCCTTAGAAAATGCAGCAATACAAAGACTGCAATCACGAATAAAACAGACTAGAATGGAAAATGTAAGACAACGGCTTCAAGCACACTTAGAAGAGACAAAAAGACAGCAGGATAGATTAAAGCAGTTGATTTCAGATCTTGGTGATGGTCAAAAAAGTGCTGCTACTAAGGATAAAGCACAATTGCCAATTCCTACTCCTCCTAAATCATTAACAAACATATTCGGAAGAACGATGACATCTGCAGAGTCGGAGCTCAAAGCAGCTAAAGAAGATGCAATAGTAGAGAATGCTGAGATTATACTCTATGATATGCTTACGCATTTAGCAGAGAGGATGAATGCAGCTAATGCAATAGCTATTCTATCAGAAAGCTTATCAGAAGAAAAAGCTATGGCTGA
>JBJMFM010000186.1:0-3006 GCA_045808425.1 Nitrososphaeraceae archaeon
ACTAAGGTAATTGAAGATAAGCTCTATGTAAACTCGGCTCCCATTAATATTGGTAGGCGAGTAACACATCGCCACAAAGAATATTCTGATTTGCAAAATTCGGTAGGAGAATATTTGAACCATATGGAAAAAGATAGCAAGCTTGTTCAAGTCGGTAGAGACGCTGAAAAGAACATAAGAATATTGGGAATATCAACTACCAATTCAAATGATAAGGTTGTGCCGCGGAAAAGTACATCTGAAGAGGCCTTAATGTATGCACTAGATTATGCAAAAAATGAATTTGGTGCTGAAACAAAGATGATAAAGCTCAGGGACCTGCATTTCAAACATTGTGAGGGATACTATTCGAAAAATGCCAGTGCGTGCATATTTCCATGTTCAATTTCAGAGATGGATAAAGAGGACCAAATGATAGAGATTTATCAAAAAGTTATCATATGGGCTGATATAGTAATCATCGCTACTCCAATCAGGTGGGGTAATGCAAGCTCACTTTATTATCAAATGGTTCAGAGGATGAACTGTGTACAAAATCAAATCATCACTCATGAGAGTTATCTTATTCGAGATAAAGTTGCGGCGTTTATAATTACAGGAGGTCAAGACAATGTGCAACATGTTGCTGGAGAACTCATGACATTCTGGTCGCAGCTTGGTTTTGTTTTCGGCAAATTTCCATTTGTAGGTTGGACTAGGGGTTGGTATGCCGAAGATACAGAGAATAACTTTGATAAGATGAAAGACAATAAACATATGCAACAAGACATCATCAAGACTATAAGTGGCGCAGTAAACATGTCAAAACTAGTAAAAGAAAATCGATACGATGAATGCGTTTTAAAGCAGGTCCATGCAGCAACAGACGCAACGCTACCACCAATGTAACAAAGGCTGCGGACAGGAAATCTATTGCATGCAGCACAGAACACAGAAGACAAGAGAGAAAAGATACATGCTTTAGCACTTGCAAAGGAATGTTATTCAATGAAGCTTGATCTATTAACCAACGCAACTGTGGTAGATGATGCTATCAGGTTTGTATCCCAGAAATCTAACGAGAAGGTAAAATCTAGCAATAGCAGCAGGGGCGATAAAGAAGAATCAAATGAGTCTGATTATAATGAGGATAAAGACAGCTGGAAGAAGAGCAGGAAGAGAAAACAGGAGAGATAGCAACAACAAATCAGATTTTCTAGGAACGCTGGTGAACCAAATATTTTCATATGTAGGATGTTTTGCAATTGATGATGCATGACAACAAGTTTAAATAAAAACATTATAAACTAAAGCAATTCATGCCCAGATTCCTTGATGTTCATCCTTTAAAAGGAGTAGACGAAGAATCGCTGAGAAGATTCCAAAATGCACCAGTAGATGAATTTCAAGTTAAAGCTATTAACTTAATGTATAATTATGAGGCAGACAGATTTTACTGCCTTCTTGAAGCACCAAATAAACGTGCAATAGAAGATCATCATAATAAATATGGCTTTGAATGCGAATGGATTACAGAAGTGAAAACTACTGCTTAATTTAACATCCGACATCAATCAAAAAGCCGCAAGTATTTCCTACCTTTTCTTATTCTCCTCTTCTAGGCTAGACTAAGGTAAATCAGATTTTCCGAGCTAATTTGCAAAAAAAAAGCTTTCTTGCAAAGATAAAAGAAGTAGCAATAGAGTAGGAATCAAAGAGGGCATATAGCCTTGTTGGCCGGCTTTGACCCCGGGTATGCTTTTGTCTTACTCCTTTGAGCGAGACTTATCACATACTTCTATCCTGTTCTCTATTGCTATTATATTATACTACTTTCCATTATATGAACATTGAGTGCGGAAGGATCAGATGCTACATATCATGTGTATTCATATTATCTTAGAACTTTATGTGACTCATTCTTGCAGTCTCTAATGCTTTGAAAAGTGCGTCACTTTCTTGGTCTTTAACTCAAGTGTAACGCTGAACCTTTGATCGTTAAATGATTTTTCAAACAGCAATAAGATTGACTTGCGCTTTTTAGTGAAAGCGAGCATTACATCATATGGATAGACATTACCTGCTCACACCACGTTTCTTTATAGTAGTTAATGCAAATAATAGCTACCAGCATTCGCTCAGACCCAACAAACTAAAAATTGCCATAAGCCGCAAGATCCAGTCTATTATATATTGGTAGGACTACTAATGAGACAATGTCCCAAATTGAAATGAACAAGGCAGTTATTCAACGCTATTTTGAAGCATACAATAACAAAAATGAAGCAATATTTGATGAAATAATAGCCCCGGAATACGTAGACCATGGTCAATCTGCTTATATGGGATCTCCTGGAACAGGAGTAGCAGGAGCAAAGCGTGACCTTAAGTATTCATTAGATAGATTAGATGACTTGAATTATGTAGTAGAGGTAATGATTGCCTCAGAAGCTTACCCGGATCTGATCGGTGCATATTGGAAAGGATCATTGACACCAAAGGCAATTTACTCTGACACTAAACAAACTAATAAAATTATTAGCTACAGAGGCGTAAGTATATATCGAATTCAAAATGGAAAAATCATAGAAACTTGGCATGTATTCGATGGTTTACCACTGAAACTGTTATCTGCCTAGCTAATAGGGTTTGATGTCATTGATACATGTGGTTATTAAGATAAAGAAAATAAGGATGTTTTGCTTGACATCCAAGGAAGTTATTACTACTGTCTAGTCATGAATACATATCATTAGATTAGTTGCTTGCTTTTCGTTTAAATTTTGGCTAGTTTAAGAATTCCTCTCGACCTCGCCATGTAGCCTGCCGGTATTTATCTTTTCATCTCTCTCCTTTCCATAATTCAGGAATCACTTTGTTTGGTAAACGAAATACTTGAGTGAGGCTATCACGGTATTCCAATACTTCACCCTTGAGAACAATGCAGTTGTCTGGCACCGAACTCTAGCTTGATATTCTAGTTCCTGTACCATCTATAAGCTGCATGGCTTGTGCCACAACTACTGT
>JBJMFM010000187.1:0-27021 GCA_045808425.1 Nitrososphaeraceae archaeon
ATGTTCATACAAAATCACAAAAGAAGAAATAAGGATTGAAGTCTACCCTTCTACAGGCTATCATAAAGGCACAGTTACAACATTAAATCAAAAAGAGTTGGCTGCAAAAGGGTACATGCAATCACCCAATGACTGGAAGAATGTGGAAATGACTGGATATGTAAAATTAATCTCTTCTCCTTCAGATATCAATTCAATTGGTATAATCGTGGTGGATGTCGTACTGATACAATACCTTGTGAAGGTACAGCTACAAGTCTAATGTAATGTACTACTTCTCTGGTAAAACACGTTTCAATAAAGAACAGTGGTACAGCAACGGATACTCATTTACATCTCCAAAAATAGTAAGTAGCTCTATACAGGGTAAATGGGTATAGCAGTAAGGCTTCAAAGTTGGTTTGATGCAAATAATGATGGAAAATGGGTAAAGATAAATGACTTTGTTGATTCAGGTGGATGGGGAAATCAAGGTGGTTATTGTGGAGGAGATCCAGATCAAATAATTACATGGAGAGGTCCAATTGCTACATTTAGGTGGGATGGTGCAACAGATGTAGACTTCAAGAACTTAAGTGTAAGAGAAATTCAGGTACCGTAATAAGATAGTTAAAGGTAAAAACTCGCTCTCTCAATTAAACAGTATATTTTTAAGAAAAAATTTGTATTCTAGTTATAATTGATAAGACGGATTATCCTATACATTGATGAAAACCTTACTTTTGTCCATATAGCAACTAAACATGAATTAATTCCGTTTCTCATAAAATAAGACGCAAGAATACAACATTGATCAAAAAATAAGAAATAGCCTGTAAATCAGGCTCATTATCATTTTACTTTATTCTCATCTATTGTTTTTTGTACTATGCTGACTCCAATGCAGCGACCTTTATGACACAACAACCTTTCCTACCATCGTAGGATGAAGTTGACAGAAGTAAGGAAATTCTCCTGCAGTGTCAAATTTGTGGGAGAACGTTTGTTTTGGCGATAGTAATGTCTTGAGCCCAGGTGATGAATCAAAGTCTTTTCCCACATTTGGATCACTAGATCCTGTGCCTGATACGACTGTATGAATTTGACTGTCATCATTGGTCCACGTTACTGTATCTCCTGCCTTAACATTGGCTGGGTTTGGATCAAATGCTTTGTCAGCCATTGTAGATGCTCCTTCTACTATCGAGACCTTGCTTCCACCCGATTGTTGGGCTGAAACCGACGCAACAGCAATAGTGCCTGATGTGACTGCCAATACAAGCACTGCGAGAATGCTGAAGGTTGCCATTCTGTGTTTTGTAGACATACTAATTCACAAATCCGTTAGCCTAACATCTTTATAAGAACTTCCTCCTATTATATTCAATAAGCATCATTTTCTAGGCTAATTATTACTAAAATAACCGAATTAAGTACAATTAATAACTAACTAAAATTAACATCTTGGGATTCTGGACTTGCTGCCTTCTGTAGTATAATGTATATCATCCAGACAGCAACTAACTGCGGCATTGATAATTTAGTAAGTGTTGGTAACGTACGATGTTCTTATTTAAAAACTTTGCAACTTCAAATTTATCTCATCCCATTAAGTAGATGTACTAATATCTTTTGTAGTTAGCTTAGTCTGTTGCTTGAGCTAGTCTTTTACATATTAAGTAAACTGCTGCATAGGCAGGTAACCTTGCTGTTTGTTTCTTTAGATTGAATGACTGACCTTTTAATTTTAGTTTTATTGGTACTTTTACCTTGACATTAACTTCTTTATCCGTCAAAAGACATGCGTCACTTAGTGGATCAAATGATTCGATTTCTTTGCATTGTATTTTAGTTAATCCACTCTTACTATTTAGTGTACCTGCCATTCTAAACACTCTATGAACATCCACTGTTACCAACGGATCGATTCTTACTCCTATCTCTTTGGCCATCTTAAGCAGTTCTGACTTAAATCCGCTATATCCTCCTTTTTGTTGAACTATTTTATCCAACTTAGAAATTGACAATTGATCTATTCCTAATTTCTTAGCTATTCTTCGTCGCCACCCATACATCATCCCGCTCTTTGGAAATTTAATTGAGAAATCAACAACAGATGACGATGATGGCGATGTTTTTCTTACTCCAATACTCTCTGCCATTATATCATTACCCATTATATAACCCACAATATCTGACCTAGCTTGTGAATCTAGACGATAAAACTCATTGTCCAAAACATGAATATGGTATCCATTGTTGCCTGAAAAATAGATCTGAATAGACTTTTCCTTGATACCTAGGTCATTCATCAACAGATCGACTAGATGCTTCACTTCCTTCTTTAAAGCATAGTTACATTTGTTGCATGGAAGCAATATCTGACTCAGCTTTCCAATCTTACAAGAGGGACATAATTCAAATCTGCTTTCTTGTACCTCTCCACAATTTGTACATATAAAATATGAATGCGTAGGCTCACAAGGCAAATGTAAATCCTTTGCATCGATATCAAAAATAAGATCTGCCCCAATCCACTGCTTTTCTTGCATAGCATATGTAGGAAACCTGTAATATGCATTTGAGCAGTAGACATCTGAAGGAACCTCTTTAATCAATATTGCCAAAAGTTCACCGATATTTCTAAACGCTAAGTGTCTAATCATCCCTAATCCAAACTGCATATATCCAAATTCATGTTGTTCAATATGTTCTGGAACTTCAAGAATTTTGCTATATCTAAAATAGTACTCTCTGAATGCATTTCTGATGAGCATTATGCTTTTGTCCGTAAATTTATTAGCGATAATCATGGTTCTCCTTCTTAAAATTTCGCCCAAATTGAATTGGATTTACTATTCCATCACATTTTTCAGTAGCAAAACATAGGTTTTCACTTCGAAGTTTTTGACAGGAAGGAACAGAATATTTGGTATGGCTTCCCCTAATGCCAGCAAGATGTTCCACCTGATACCTAGTAACTTTTTCATTATAGTCAGGTGCGTTATGAAACAGAATTACAATCTCATCTATACTTTTTCCAATTGCTAACATGTATGTTGCGAGCATTATCCTTGCAGAATGAGGAAGGTTTTCGCCCCTGCTCATTAGCTCTAGTGCGTGTTTGATACATGGGGCATAATCTGTTGTTTTATATATACGGTGAGCATATTTTGGTTCAAGTTTAGCTCTCAGCTCATCTACTTTTGCTTCAATTGCTCTCGGCAGTGTGGATAAGGTCATTGACTTCACCCTATCATGAATTAAAGTGCTCAATTCACTTCTAATGAGCCTTACTGTTTCATCAGCATCAAGATATACATAACCATCATGTACTAATCTATTAATCAATTTCCATTCTTGTTCATGGAAATGGGATGCCCGCATTAGGTAGTCAGCAACCCTGACTTTGAACAGTCGATTATCCATAGGATCAATATCAACGTGGACTTTGAACAATTCTCCAAAAATCTTAAACAAGAGAAGACGTTTCTTTTGTTCATTTTTTTCTTTTTTTAAATCTTCAGTCAGAAACTTTTCTACTCTCATTGCCTCAAACAAAGAATATTTCCGTAGTATAGGTTCTATACTGATAGATTTTACTATTATGATTGTAACAAGAAAAGTAAGTATTTCAATTTCATACTTATCTAGTTTTTCATATACTGTTCCATTAGCAACTTCTGTCTCTATTTTTTCAGCAGCTCTATCGATAACATACTTCATCTCTGGTCGATTAAATTCTTCAAAATCAAACTGAGTTTCCCTAATGTAATCTGAGGCTTCCTTTAGGAAAGGATACTTCGCTATATCACCCGTTCCCAGCTTTATAGACAAATCGACATCGACGTATCAAGAGACAGACTAGAATAAAAATATCATTGTACAATTTTACAATATTTTAAATTGACGATAATTCAATCGAAAACATCATCTATGAACATTAGAATAGGATTTCATGTTTCGATTGCCGGTGCAGTATCAAAGTCAGTCGACAATGCTTTGAAAATTGGTTGTAGTGCTTTTCAAATATTCACTAGAAATCCTAGAGGATGGGCTACCAAGCCAATGGACAGAGAAGATGTTAAACTTTTCAAGTCAAAGTTATCTAACAGCAAAATTCAGCAAAATTCAGTTGCAGTTCACATGCCATATTTGCCTAATTTGTCTGCCCCGGATGGAGAAACATATAGAAAATCAGTCAATATTTTGACGGAAGAAGTGTATAGGTGCAGTATGCTTGACATTCCTTATCTTGTAATTCACTTTGGTAGCCATCTGGGAAAAGGAGCTGAAAGTGGGATCAATCAGGTGATAAAAGCTTGTAATTATGCTTTTGACAACTACAGATCCTCATATCGAAGAATTGCTCCAGTCATGATACTACTCGAAAATAGTGCAGGTCAGAAAAATAGTATAGGTAGCAAATTCGAGCAGATAAGGTTGATCTTAGATAGGCTAGATCATAAACAAGTTGGTGTATGCTTCGATACATGTCATGCATTTTCATGCGGTTATGATTTGAGAACTGAGATACAAGTAGACAAAATTGTAGATCAATTCAACAAGACGATAGGTTTAAAGGAGCTGAAACTAGTGCATCTCAACGATTCCAAAGGTGATATAGATTCTAGACTTGATCGTCACGAACATATTGGACTTGGAAAAATTGGAGAGGCAGGAGTTGCTGCACTATTAAGACACAGCAAAATTAAGAATTTACCAATAATAATGGAGACCCCTATAAATAATATAAGAGGTGATCCAGAGAATTTGAAAGTTGTCGTAGATCTACTAGGTACTTGAATGAAGGTTAAATAAAAAAAGAGAGCAAAGGATAGATAATTTTTACTATATAATGTGCAAACTAGTAATTACAATATTTTACATCCTGTTATTGAAGTCAATACTCGAATGTATAAATTAGTAAATTATTAGAGAAGTCATATAATATATACATAGATACAAATAAAGAAGATAACAAAAGAAAAGAAAACACTACCCTTTTGTAAATAGAGCCAACATATATACATGAAGTTATAGCGATATGTAAAGAGAATGATGAGCATAAGTTATTCTGATTGACATCATTTATCAAAAATTTTTCTGTGACAATATAGTCACACACAATAGATTTAAGACATATACAAATAGATGCTGTACAAGAATAAGATGAGCAATTACGAGGAGATAATGAAACTAGCGTTAGAGAGGGGATTTTACTTTCCAAGTTGCGAAATCTATGCCGATGCGTCGGCAGGTTTTTGGGAATATGGTCCAATGGGGGTTAATATGAAAAATAAGTTCATTGATCTGTGGAGAAGAGAGATCGTAAGACGCGATGGAATGATTGAAATCGATGGCTCTCAAATTATGAGCAAAAGTGTTTTTGTTGCTTCCGGACATATTGATAACTTTACGGACCCTATCATTAAATGTACTAAGTGTAATTCCACTTTCAGAGCTGATAGGTATATAACAGAAAGAACTGGCGAAAATGTACCTGAAAGACTGGCTGACGAAGATATAGATGCAATTATTAGGAAATACAACTTAAACTGCCCAAAATGTAACGGACAATTTGGAAGTGTAAGTCGATTTAATATGATGTTTAAAGTTGGAGTTGGTCCTGCAGCAGAAGAGTCATATCTCAGACCAGAAACCTGCCAGACAATATTTGTTGATTTTCCTAGAGTTTTCAAAACTATGCGAGGTAAATTGCCATTAGGGATTGCTCAGGTTGGTAAGAGTTTCAGAAATGAAATAGCTCCAAGGCAGAGCCTACTTAGGCTAAGAGAATTCTATCAAGCAGAGATCGAAATATTTTGTAATCCAAATAAACTGGATGACTTGCGAAGCTTTGAAGAAGTTAAAGATACTGTTTTGAGGCTTTATGACCAAACATCAGTTTCTGAAGTAACAGCAGAGGAGGCTATGAAAAAGGGGATAATACCAAATAAATTGATTGCATATTACCTTGCACTTTTAAATGAATTCTATGCAAAAACTGGTTTAGATATGAAACGCACTCGTTTTAGGAGATTATTTAATGATGAAAAAGCATTCTATGCTTTGGTAGCATTTGATTATGAAGTTGAGACAAGTATTGGATGGTTAGAACTTGTAGCATGCAACTATCGATCGGATTATGATCTCAAAGGACATAGTACAGTAAGTAAGCATAATCTTGAGGTGATTGATCCATCAGATCAAACAAAGATTTTGCCACATATTTTCGAGCTTTCAATGGGGATAGATAGAAGCATTTACGCAATCCTAGAACACTCTTACTTTGAAGATATGGAACGCGATGATAGAATTGCATTAAAACTAAAACCATACCTTGCTCCAGTACTAGTTGGAGTTCTTCCTCTCATGGCAAAACAAGGATTAGATGAGAAAGCAAGAAAGATTTATTCTAACCTCAGGAAAGATTTTGATGTCTTCTATGATGAATCTGGATCAATAGGAAGAAGATACAGAAGGTTAGAAGAAATAGGAGTACCTTTTGCGGTAACAATTGACAAACTAACTATGGAAGATGATACTGTTACAGTCAGATACAGAGATACAATGCAGCAGATAAGAATTAAGGTATCTGAATTACAGCAGTTCTTATATGATTCCCTTCATAGGTAATAATTAACTGATTAGTTTTATAGAGCAGTAAAGCCGGCTATCCTAGTTTATGTGCATAAGATGAGCATAATTTCTCCACAAAGGTTTAATCTAAAAAAACCACATTAAAATAGGAGATGGTAATGTAATATGAATGAAAATCGAAAACAAAGAAAGATTAAAGAGAAGAAGTATGCAGTCAATGAAGACGAGGTTTTACCGTATGAAAAATGGCTGGTATCTTTTAAGAAGTATAATTCAGTGAAAAATACAGAACAAGCTACTTTTGTAAGACAATTTTATGCACCTGGTTTTTATGAAGCATATGACATAGTTGCAACATATGCTGAAAAATCAAATGTCAATATTCTTTGGTTTAAGGAAAAACAGAACTGCTCGGATAACTATATCAATAACAATTATCCAGCACTAGAATCGTTTTGTACTTATTGTAATCATAAATTTAATCACATTGATCCTATTCCATGTATTGACGACGACTGCTATGCAGAGTTTTGTTCAAAGGAATGTACAATGGACCATTATAAAATGAAGCATAAACACTAAGAAGCAGCTTTTTTGAAAGCCGAGCAGCCTTTTATGATCTTCTTACAAGGTGCATTTAATGATCATAATCTACATATCTATAAACAATGTTTTTATCATGTTTTTCAAATACGAAAAACTATACATCAATTCTTTCTCTTAAATGTCATAGTAAAGCCTAAACTGTAGTGTCTTTGAATTGTGATTCTCTGCTTCATCTATCTCATCCTGTTTGAGGATAAAATAAGTCTCTAAGAGTTCAGGATGAAAGCATAACTTTAGATAGTCTGAGTCGCTTTTTAATGCCTGAAGCGATTCTGTCAAAGTGTGTGGTAAAGACTTTATTCCCAAACTTTTTCTTTTTGAATCAGACATTTTATATATATTTTCATTGACTGGATCTCCAGGATCCATCTTCTTCTTTACACCATCAAGTCCTGCAGCCACTATTGCTGAAAATGCTAGGTACGGATTGGATGACGGATCAGGTGCTCTAAATTCTATGCGCTTTGATTTGAAGTTATTCTTCTCATTTACTGGTATTCGTATAACTGCTGATCTATTTGCCCTTGCCCATGCGACATAAACAGGTGCTTCAAATCCCGGAACTATACGTTGATAAGAGTTTATTGTTGGTGCTACAATTGCAGCTAAGGAAGATGCATGATTTAACACTCCTCCAATAAAATATCTTCCTTCCTGACTTATCTCTGCATAACCATCACTATCATCATAGAAAATATTTTTGCTATTTGAAGATTTATTCCACAAACTGATACTAACGTGCATACCCGAGCCATTGTCGCCACTATTTGTTAGACTATCCTCCTCCTCAAAAATTGGCTTTGGCATAAAGTTAGCTACTTTATTGTATTGCTTTGCCATATTCCTAATAACATCTTTGTAGATCTGAACATTATCTGCAGCTTTTGTCAAAGTACTATGCATAAAATTAATCTCAATTTGACCACTGCTTGCTACTTCATGGTTCAGATTTGTAACTTTTATAGAATAATTCTTCTTTAAAATCTTGGCAACTTCAAACCTAAATTCTAATAGGGAATCCTGAAATGGAGGTGCATCATATCCGCCTTTTCTACGTATTGGATACTTACCCACCCCGTATTGTTCTGCTGATATAACTTCAGTTTTTTCATGATTATTTTTTCCCCCGTTATCTCTTTGGAAGACTACATCATCAAAAATAAAACATTCGACTTCAGATCCAACTTGACATGAGAGATTCTTTTGCGCAAGATATTCTTCCATGCGTTGAGATACATATCTAGGATCCCTCATCAACCTTCCTAGTCCAAAGCCTCTATACACATCTGCGATGACTGTAGCCATATTGAAATTTGAAGATATAATAGTAAGACGGAGACGAGGAGCAACCCTTAGAGTTGACTTATCTGGGATAAGCAGCATATCTGATTCATCGATCCTTGCAAATCCCTTCACAGATGAACCATCCAATCCAACTCCGCATCTAAAAAAATCATCCAAATCCTCTTCATTATCAGTTTGAAAATATCGAGCTAGGAACCTACCAAGAAGATCAGTATATCTTATCTGGATGAAGCCTGTGTCATCAAATTTTAGGTTATCTCCCTCATGCTCTACTTTATGTGTAGAAGAACTGTGTCTATATGACAACTTTATATTAATGCATTAGCATGATATAATGTTATGGATAGTTTTAATTAATAGATGACAATTTTTACTAATAATATCTTTATATTTGTCAATTAAATTTGTCATAATATGGTTATGGATGAAACGGATGTTAAAATCCTCACAAAGTTGCTGACAGATGCTAGACTTTCTTATAGGAAGATAGCTCAGGAGATAGGCGTATCTCCTCCTACAGTTCTTACTAGAGTAGAAAAACTGGAGCGAGAGAATATCATTAAATTTTATTCTGCAGTGCTTGATCACGAGAAATTAGGTTATGACCTAACTGCAATCATTGAAGTCACAGCTGTTAAAGGCAAGATATCAGAAGTAGAAAAACATATAGCAAAGTTGTCAAATGTGTGTGCAGTATATGATATTACTGGTTTGACAGACATGATGATAATCGCTAAATTTAAAAATCGAAAAGAGCTTAGCAATTTTGTGAAAAAAGATTTATCAATGCCATATGTTGAAAGAACTAATACGCATGTCGTATTGTTAGCTGTTAAAGAAGACTTTCGATTTATAAATAGCTAGCTAGTACATATCAAATAATAAATATTAGATATATGATTGGTTGTCCGATCAATCCTATCATGAAGTCGGTTCAAGTCCCATTTTTTCGCCTTTTTTCAAAATGCAAAGTAACCATACGTATCCGCTCAGGATCCCCTCTGAATTGATCTATGCATCTACTTGAATAGTCTAATGGCACACCATAATGCTTTGTTACCAGAATAAAGCCTATGGCTTGAAAAGTTGCTGAAAGCCATTCAACCCATCTAATATATATTTCGTCAGATACTGGTTGAAACAACTCATCAGTTATTTCCGTAACAAGTTGAAATGAACCATTATTTTTTAATTTTGAATAGACAGCTTTGTAGAATGGCTCCCATTTATACTGTTTGGCCTTATCTATGAAATCGGGATCTGGCAATACTGCAATAACTAAATCAAGATAGTCATCAGGAAAAATAGGTATAATATCTTCAAAAGAACCATTCAACAGCTTAACATTATTAAGGCTGATCCGTCTTTTGCTGTCTTCGTACTGCGTTCTATCTAATTCTATTCCAATATAAGTAGAAGAATGAGTATTATTGCTATCGCTTTTCGCTAGTTTTTCTAAAATGTGTCCATCACCGGTACCAAGCTCAACAATCACTTTTGAAGACTCATACGGGCTAAATGATTTTGTTATAGTGTCAAATTGCATAATCGTAATCAAGAGCGGTTGACCAAAAAAGCGTTAGCGATCAGCATTAAGTAACTCAGCTTCAAGCAATTGTTGTACAAGCTGCACTACTTCTTGTTCAACCTGCTGTCTTGGTAATCCGAGTTTAGCAGAAAACTGATCGGTCAACTGATTGATTGTCTTTGTCCCATCACATGTATGCCAGAAATCCACAATAGCTTCATTTACCATGAATCCTTGTTGTTTTTCATTTGTAAGGAGCAGTGAACTGTCATCCTGCTTTATGAAGTGGCCCTTCTTAAGGGGCTGGTATTTTTCATAATCTACTTGGAATCGAAGTTTTGGTTTTCCAAAGCCCATTTTTTCTCTCACAGTGGACTCCATTTTATCAATATTCCATGGAGGGTCCCATACAATCTCTACATTAATATTTCCAACGCTATTAATCTTGCCAACATATCTCTTCACATCACTAACGAGTGTATCATGAAGCGGACAACCCCTTGTTGTCATAGTCATTTTGATATCGACATTATTATTTTCAGGACTAATGCCAACGCCATATATGAGTCCAAGATCTACTACATTTACTGGGATCTCTGGATCCATGCATTTCCTTAGCGCTGAATAGACTTGCTCTGTAGTAACCTTTTGCGAAGACATCTGACGTTCAAAATAGCTGGACGTTCATCCGATAAATACTTTATCACTCCAGTAAAAATAACATGCATGAATACTGTACAGGAACAGACATAACTTACATTGATATACATATAGAGTGCTCTTTTTTACAAAGACCGCTTTAGCTAATTATTTGATAGGGTCTAACCTATACCATCATTGATGCGCATCAATTCAAGTTCCTTTTCAAATGGTGGTTTCAGAATGCCTCTCTCTGTTATGATACCTGTAATTAGTTCAGGGGGAGTCACATCAAATGCAGGATTGAAGACCTTCACGCCCTCTGGTGCAATTCTTTTCTTTCCCATCATTGTAACCTCCTCTTTCGAACGTTCCTCAATTATAATATCTTCAAGATTGCTTTCAAAGTCAAACGTAGAGAATGGAGCTGCTACATAGAAGGGAATTTTGTGTATTTTTGCTATAATTGCTACTTGATAAGTTCCAATCTTATTGAATACATGACCAGTACGCAAAATTCTGTCCGCACCAACTATTACCCTCCTTATTGCTCCCCTAGACATCATAAATCCCACAGCAGTATCTGGAATCAAACTTACATCTATGCCATCATGCTGTAATTCAAAGGCAGTCAATCTGGAGCCTTGCATTACTGGGCGTGTTTCCGTTGCTATAACGGTTACACATTTACCATCTTCCCTGGCTGCTCGTATCACACCTAATGCAGTACCATAAGCAGCTGTTGCTAAGGATCCAGCATTGCAATGTGTCATAATTACGTCCCCGTTTTCAAATAATTTGGCGCCATTTCTACCAATTCTTTTGTTAATTTCGACATCCTCTTTGAGCATTTTCAAAGCCTCATTAAGAATAGCTTTTTTTGCTTCGCCAATACTCTTCTTTTCTTTAGCCTTCTGCATTACCCGCTTTAGAGCCCAGAAAAGGTTGACAGCAGTGGGACGTGTGGATTGTAAGATCTTCATAGCTATATCAAGATCCGCCAGTAATTGACCAAGACTTTCTGCTTTGCTATGAATAGCTGCAAGTGCAAGACCTAAAGCAGCTGTAATACCAATTGCTGGGGCTCCTCTTACTACTAGATTTTTTATTGCATTTGCAACTTCTTTGTAATCCTTACACCTGACATATACGAGCTTATTTGGCAACTTCGTTTGATCAATCAATACAACAGAATCATCTTTCCAAGCTACTGTCAATAATAGATCGTGACTGTTATCTCTATTGCCATTATGAGACATTAAATGTAAAAAATTCATTGTAGACTATATTAAATTTAACTAGCACCTAATACTAGATTTCAAGTATTATAAGAAAATGTATTCCCAAAAAATTCCGTATAAAATGTATTTCAAATATGTAAAAATAAACAACACATTTAACATTCTGACATTTCAATTGTCATTAATGCTATTACTATATCAAACTCAAATAAACAAGTTTTCTTATTTTTCTATTTTTTAGTAATGAGTAAAAAACAATTTTTGGTCACTACACGAAGCCATTATCATGGGAAATTACAATAGATTATCTTAGATCTCTTACCATATTTTTTATCGTTATTTATTAATATTCTTTTAAGAAAAGAATGTTTTAGCGTGCTGACCTGCTACTTTTTCTTCCTTAACCCAAGCCAATGATGGCTAAATCAGCATGGTCAAATTTTGACCTATCCAGCAATCCCCGACCATCATAAATTGGTGATCCTTTTATCTCTTTAAATGTCAACATACTATACTCAGGATGGTCTGCAACAAGTATGATCAAATCAGTACCCTTTAAGGCTTCACTTAGGTTTGGGGTCAGAATAATATTTTCTTCATTAGATAAAAAAGGATCGTTTTTCACTAAAGGATCATGAATGCGAATTTCCCTTACTTTCAATTTCTTGAGTTCTTCGATGACTTTGTAAGTAGGTGAGAGACGTGTATCTGAAACTCCACCCCTGAAAGCAAGACCCAAAAGAGTGATAACAGAGTTTGTAACATCTTTTTTATCTCTTCTTCCATTTAGCAATTTTATAGCCTGCTGTACACAGTAAGCAGGCATGGAATCGTTAATGGTTCTAGCTAATTTAGTGATATTGCAATCCAGCTTGATCCTATTTGCAGTGTCAATTATAAATTGAGGATATACAGGTATGCAAGCACCACCGACACCTACGCCTGGCTTGTGAATATGGCAAAATGGTTGAGAATTTGCTGCCTCCCTTGCTTCCCAAAAGTTAACGCCAACTTTTTCGCAGAATTTTGCAAGTTCATTTGCAAGAGCAATATTTACATCACGATATACGCCTTCAAATAGCTTTTCTGTTTCCGCAGTTCTTATATTACTGATAGTTATGATTCCCTTTTTGAATACAATAGAGTAGAGTTTTACGCCAATTTCTAGACTTTTAGGACCAGCACCAGAAACTATAGCTGGATACCTGTCCTCTATATCTTCTATCGCTCTGCCCTCATATACTCTCTCAGGATTGTATATAAGGTAAAAATCACTTTCTGCTTTAAGTCCTCTACTCTCTTTCTCAATAATTGGTAGTAGGATCTCCTCTGTTGTTCCCGGGGGAACGCTAGGATTAAGAGCAACTACATCGTCCTTTTTTAAGCCCTTGCTGATGCCTATTGACACTTCCTTAACTGCAGTTAAATTAGCAGGTTGCCCATTATCTGCTAGCACAGGCACACAGATCATTTTAAAATATGAATCATAAGATGCCTGTACTAAATCTTCGTACAGATCAAATCGCTTTTCTTGCAGACCTTTTGTAAAGGCTTCATTTACACCTGGTTCTGGAACATGAGTCTTTCCTCTTTTTGCGTTTTCCAACACCTTTGGAGATTTATCGACTCCTATGACATGCGCTCCAGCTCTAAGCCATACTGAAGCTATTGATGCGCCGACATGTCCTAGACCATAAACTGCAATTTTAAATTCGCCGGATCTTATCCTGTTTAGAATATCTGAAATTTGATCACCAAAAGAAGATGAAGAAGATGGAGACGAATAGAATGTAGATGATAACAATGATGAAAAAGATGGTTTAAGATTATCAGCTTTATTAACTTCCATGGAAAATCGTCGCATTCTCCTATTTTATGTATTATATTGCTTGCATATCTGTATATTCTATCATATAAAGGTAAAGTTAAGTTGATTTCATAGTTATATATATTTATACATATGAAAATAAAAGTTATCAGGCATCGCTGCTTACTATCATTATCACAATTAGTATCGATGATGATATAATAGACCTCAGATAGTATGTAGTAATTACACTTATACTCTCTTTATAGATACTGTATTTTATTGTTATTTCACTCTCATCTGACTCTATATATCTATATATGTCTACTAACCTTGTTTCTTCCTTTCTTCCTATTCCCTAAGAAGGGAATATTAAACGAAATTTGTCCCAGAATATATTTATGGAATATTATTCAGTTTAACTTAACATGAATACTACAAAAGTAGCATTAGCAGTTGTGGTGATTGGTGCAATGATTGCTGTAGCACTAGCTCCAATAATGCTAAGTCCAGCCCTTGCTGTAAAGGAAAGAACCTGTACAAACGGTGGCGGTCATGAAAAACAGTGTGGTAGCCCACCAGCCAAAGTAGAAACATGTACAGCTGGTAACGGTCACGCTGAACCCAGATCCTGTGCCGGTGCAGATTAATCAAGGTTACTTCTAACTAGTGACCATACTTTACTTTTTTTGAGTTATTTTTAGAATGAATAAATAAATAAATGAAAAAGATTTCTGTATTTTCTAATGAGGTTGACAACATGTACAAACGTGGTGTCACAAAAAAACATATGAATCTCCATGGCCAAATTTGAAGCTGTAAAAACCGGAGAAGGAAAGGGCAAGGCGAAATAAAGACTAGTATATGTTAAAATACTGAATAGTACAAACTCATACTCTATTTTTTGGAAAACTTTTTTTAACTGTTACTAGGCTAAAGACCTTAGAGCATACTTTTTATTTTTTATTTATACTTTTCAAATTGTCAAATAAGATGAAATAAAATGAAAATTTGTGGGAGCTAGATTTATTTATTTTTTCTATCTCTACACTAGCATGTCGCTAAACTGTAATAACTTTCTTTGAACGTTTCTAACTATATGATCGCCCAAGTCAATATTGATATTATTTATTGCCTCGTCTATTTCAATTGTTCTATTTACCTTTCCATTTTTGATTTTATTTATTTTAAGATTAAGATATCATGGGATCGATCATATTATACCAGCATGATATACAGCAGTCACAACAATCATTGTAAATCTGAACTTCATTCTTTTTGCATTTGTCACATAACATCATATAGATAAAGACAATGTAGTCAATTGAACAAAACATAAAAAGCTTGTATCAAAGTCTATGGGTTACACGAATATAATATAGTATTATTTTATTATATGGCTCTTTCTTTTCTTTCCTTATTGACTAAATCGCTTATTTGTCCTCTAGTCCATTCTAACGCCTGTATTTCAATCATTAACCTATCTTTATCTTTGTGAGTATGAGATTCATGTATCTCGTTTCTACATTTATTTATTTTTTCATTTATTAAATCTCTAAGTGTTTCAGCAAGTCAATGATATTGGTAGTACTCATTTGAGGTATCGGGAAATAACCCGCATATTGTAAGTATAATATATTGAAGTACTAGGCCGGGCGGGGCGGACCGTCGGGTAAGTAATGCTCTTAGCTATATGTGCCCCCTAATCCGTGGATGTTCCTGCCTTTTTATCGTCAATAGACTTTTTCTGAACAGTGAAACTAATAACATTACTTCTTTTGACGTGGGAATTCCCCTTGCTAATAGTCTGTGAACAGCTGAATTAAGCATAGGCTGTTTGTGCTTATCGTAACCGCACTTATCTGCAATCTCATTAACATAATTAATCAATAGACCCATTTCTTGCCTAGTGGCTAACGTTTTACTTCGTGTTCTCATCTTACTATCCTTTAAAGTAAATTCTGGTAAACTTTTTGATATCTCATATAATAATATTGCAAGTGCATGTGATATATTCATCGTTCTGTAATCAGTTTTGGTATCTATAGTGACAACTAGATCACACATTTCACATTCTCTATTATTCAAACCCGAAGATTCTCTTCCAAGAAGAATGCAAAAATCCTTTTCCATCCCTACATTCTTTATTATTTCAGATAACCTCTCAACATTGATAGAGTTTCTGAGAATATTTAATCTGCTATAAGCAGAAAGAGCAGTTGTGCCAACTAAGACATCAAATTTCTCTCTTAACTCTTTGAATGTGCTTATTTTAGTAGATGCTAAAATGTCTTTGCCATGAGTAGCAAATTTGGCAGCCTTTTCTTTGTCAAAACTAGGATTAATAACATATAGCTGCTTGTAGCCAAAGTTTTTCATTATCCTTGCGATATATCCTACATTTGTTTCATATTGTGGTTCTACTAATGCTATGGCAATACCCATACATGTATTTGATGTGTAATTATGCTATTATTAGTGTGTATATAATAGTGACTTATATCACAGGTTTGACTAAAACTCCAATAGGGGTATTTGAGTATGAAGCAGACTAGCAAGGAAATACTTCATCTAAAGTATGGGAATGGAAATAGCAGAATACTAGTAACAAATCATAGTCATCATTCTCTCTTTTTATTATTTAACTGTGAATGATAGATTTATGAGATCAGCTGCATGTACCCAGAACATATAAGTATTGTACTTTATATATAATCTGATAACACTAAGTAGTATTTTAATACAATTCAAAATTTGTCATACGCGTACTTTGCTTACATTAACTTCTGTGTGATATGGAGTTTTGGTCTAAAAACTAACAATAATTCACGAAAATGATCATAGACCATCCCATGCAACCTAAATTATTTATGATACTGCTAATTATAAAACTATAGTGATAAGTAGGTTCATTTCAAAATGAGTCTTGAAAGAGAAGTTGAACAAATGATCGATGAGATGATGAAAAAAGAAGGATGGACTAGATCTCATGCCTTATCTATTCTTCGTAGTAAATTTGAAAGTGAGGAGAGACATCAAGAAGTAGTATATGTCAACAATCTTCTGAAAAGAGAAGAAACAGAAGAACATACTAACGATAAAGACAAGAATAATAGCAATACTGATTTTCAAAAAGATTATTGATTTTTTATGCTAAACAGAATACCGAGGGCTTGTGAGTTGTTGCTAATTTTAAATAGTATAATATCATTGTAAACGATAGTACACTATCCATGGCCATAAAAAGAAGATTTGGAGAAAAGAAAGGAACTGCAAAGCATAAGGGAGCTAAAGGTCAAAGTTACAAGAGAAAAAACAAGAATGAAATTAAAACTAAATCAAAAGCTGCAAATAGAAATCTTGATAAACGACCTCAAAAAGTGGCAATCGCCAAAGCAACTAAGATGCATATTCAGACTGATAGAAGTAGAGACTTGGATGAAGCAGCTCCTGCTGCTACAGCGGATACAGAAGATGTATCCGAGTCATAAAAGATACTCAATCAGGTTTGAAGGTGAAAAAACAAGGTGGATGCTAATACCTGGCTTGCCACAATAGCAATTAACAGTACGTAGAATGTTCATTGGAATTATTGCCATATTTAAAATTCAATTATTACTGTCATTATCATCATCATTACAACCATTGTCATTGCCAGTTTTTGTAATTCCACCTGATTTTTTTGAAAACTTGATTAAATCTACTATTGCTCTTTTTGTTGTAATTGATCCTGTGGGTAACGTTCCTCTGTTTATTGCTCTTACTGAAAAGATGGAAAAGAACGAAAGAAAGGCAGTCTCAAAAATCGCCATCATTACAGCAGCCGCACTGCTTATTGTCTTTGCTGTAGCAGGTACTCAAATACTCGCTATATTTGGAATAACTATTTATAGCTTCATGGTTGCAGGAGGGGTCTTATTGTTTATTGTCTCAATTGAGTTGCTGACTCATGGTGCATGGAGATTTGGTGGTGGAACAGGAAGAGAGGCTGGCGAGTCAGGAGTAGTTCCATTGGCCTTTCCTTTACTTGCTGGTCCAGGAGCCATAACTTCAGTTATGATTTCATTTCAAAGTGCTGGCTTGATAGTAACAATGTTATCTATCTCAATTGTGATTATCATTACCTATATCATTCTACGATTAGTTAATCCCATTTACAAGCTGCTTGGAAGACGTGGTTCTCTGATATTTACAAGGATATTTGCAGTTTTGGTTGCTGCAATTGCAGTACAGTATATAGTCCAAGGTGCTAAGCATCTCTTTAGCTAATTTAATCATCATGGTTAATCTTTTCAGTGTGACTAAAACCAGAAGGTGACAAAATCAAACCGACCTGAGTATTGAGAAGACGAGGATCGGCTAGAAGAAAAGCAAGAAGAGGAAACTGGAGAAATAGAAATAACAAATCAAGTTTTTTAATTATTGTTGATATATTTTGAGAACTAGGCCGAAAGTTAGGCTTAGTCTTACCAAGATATCTAAAAAGAACAATATAAATTCATAGTAGCTGCTCTTAAAGCTCAATAATCTGATATTTGGTAAAAGAATTTCTTTGTTACATAAAAAGGCAATGTTTTATTGTTGTCACTTTTAATACCGTTATGTATATCTATTTGAATTATTAAATTGATATTATCCTTTTAACTTTTGTATATGTGAGGCTATCCTATCTACTACATCCAACACTTTAGGGTTAAATTCAAGATCGTCTTCGTGTTTCCATTTGCTATAAATACGAACATGATCCTCAAGAGGATCAATTCTAATTTCGCCTTCCTTCTGTAAGACCTCTTTCAGCATTTCTTTTAGCTCTGTATCTTCTTGCAAGATTTCAGCTAGTCTTCCACCCCACCACCTTATGTCAACTACTCTTTTGTTTCCAAAATGACCCTTGTTAATAGGCTTGCACTTTGCCAAAAGTGACTCAGGATTTGGAAAGACGGTATCAGTAATGATGTAATGAATTTGATAATATTGCAATGCTCCATATGGAGATGGATTTGGATCTTGTCTTGACATGTTATACATTATTCCCCTCAATGTTGTGCTCTTATAAGTTAATGGTATGCTACAAAACATGCAGCAAACTTCTAATTTTATATATATACATATATCAATCTATAATACATATGTGTTTTTCATAGGTACACATATTAGCCCAGCAAAACTAACGTTGAAGAGTGAATAGAGGTTTTCTATCATGGGTACGTTCCAATGATAAGGAGATCATTGACGTATTAGAAGAGCAGGCTGTAAATTTAGTAAAAGCAACCTCATATTTGGTTGAATTCATGTCAAGTTATAAGATGGATGGCGAATCTCGATACAAGATAATAAAAGACCTTGAGCATCAAGGAGATCAAATTACACATAGATTATTTACAATTCTAGATAAAACATTTGTAACCCCTTTAGATCCAGAAGATATATCCAAGCTAACTAGTGCTATAGATGAAGTCTTAGATGCTACGGAGGGAGTTGCTAATAGATTTGTGCTATTTACTATACAGGCGCCTACTCCATACATGATAGAACTTTCAAAGATATTACTTTCAGCTTCCCAAGAAGTTCAGTTATTGATAACACGAATAAGAAACTTGAAAAGTGCTAGTAACTTGATCGATCATTCTAAAAATATAGTAAACTATGAACATAAAGCGGATACTATCTATCGTACTGCTATAGCAGAATTATTTAAAACAAACAATAATCCTATCGAAATAATAAAGCTAAAAGAAATTTATGAGACTCTTGAGGGTGCACTTGATCGTTGTGCAGACGTTGCTGATGTTGTAGAGGATATAGCCCTGAAATATGGTAATGGATGACCGTGTTATCATACAATGATAGAACTACAAGTTCTCGTTTATGGAATAGTAACAACAACACTCTTTTTTGATTTTGTAAATGGATTCCATGATTCGGCAAACTCGATAGCTACTGTTGTTGGAACTCTAGTTCTAAAGCCTATACAAGCTGTGGCGATGGCTGCCATAGCAAACTTTATTGGTCCTTTTGTATTTGGTACTGCTGTAGCGACAACAGTTGGAAAGGGAATTATACAACCAGAATTTTCTACTGTATATGTTATTTTTGTTGGACTGATAGGAGCAATTGTTTGGGATTTAATTACCTGGTAGTTTGGGCTGCCATCATCAAGTAGCCATGCGTTAATTGGAGGCCTGATTAGTTCAGGATTAATAGCTGGAGGCAGTAAAGCTATTGTTATAGCAGTAGTTGAAAAAACATTAACGCTTATGATTGTCTCACCAATCCTAGGTTTTGGAATTGCATTTGCTTTTGCTATTGCAATCATGTATTTTTTGCATCAGGCAAGGCCTTCAAAAGTTAATAAGATATTTGACAAATTCCAAATAGCCTCATCTGCATTTTTTTCTCTTACCCACGGAGCAAATGATATACAAAAAACAATAGGTATTATTACTGCATTATTGATTGCAGGTGGAATATTGCAGTCTAAATCTTTTGCCATACCAGTTCCAGTAATACTTGCCGCAGCATCTGCAATAGCCTTAGGGACTTTTTTCGGTGGATAGAGAATTGTGAAAACTATGGCTTTCCGATTAACCGATCTAAGGCCCCTATCAAGGGTTTTGTGCTGAAACAGGAGGCGGAGCTGTACTAACATCAATGGCTTTGTTTGGAATTCCTGTAAGTACTACCCATGCAATTTCAGGTGCTATCATGGGTGTAGGTGCAACCAAGAGATTATCTGCAGTTAGATGAGGAACTGGGAAACGCATAATCTATGCTTGGATAGTAACTATACCAGCTAGTGCTGCAGTTGCTGCGAAGTCTTATTGTGATAAAAGCAATAACAAATATCGGTGGCTAAATATTATCAGATCAACACTTATTATTGCTGTGCAAGTTCTATAAGATCTAACAAACCTTGGATAACTAATCTTTTGCTTCTCTCAAAGGCTATAATATCCAAATATGTGTGGGATTAGATATGTGTGAACTAGCGCAGTAGCCACTCTGGAGAGTGGGTCTATGAATACCTTTACATCATCTATGCCAAATTGTAGCGATATATTTTGCTATTGCTGTAGTAGTTAGTGTTTATATCTTCATTACTCTTCCTGATCTTGCTCTTCACAATCCTCTTTTTATCTTTGTCATCATATTCGTGTACTTGCATTTTGGTGCCTAGTGCCTTTTCAATTAATTAAATTATTATTTGTCGTTGCAATTACTATGATATAATTATAAACCTGCATACTGCACAAAATTGTCTTCAGTCAATGGAAGGATATATACAAATCTCGTCAATATATTACTAGATCATCATTAAGTTGATTAATGGAGACTGTGTCTTATATATTGGTATTGAACTCTGAAATACGCTTCTGTGATAGATGCATGGCAAAGACAGTGCATCATATAATCGAAGAACCCGATATTCTTTATACATATAAACGTAAGAGAATCTACGCTTGCAAAACTTGTAATCATAAAAGCTACAGACGAGGGCTTAGGCCTAGTGCAGAATGTACATTTTAGGGAGAATTCTATACGTTATAAATGGTAGAATAATATATGGACGAAGAAGATTCAGTTTCACGATCTATTGTAAAGCTAAAGAATGAGTTCATAAAAATTCATAAACCAAGAAGCGTTGTATATGAGATCATCCCGTTATCGTATTCTCCTACATTGCCAATTGAGAACAGAATACTGTCCAGACTAAATGACTTTGCAGAAAGTAACTTGATTTATTATAGATCGTCTGATATAGACTTACTTGGTATTCCATGTCGATCTTACGAAGGTGACATCAATGATTACTGGCTAAGCAGTAAGAAATATGATGCAAACTATCAACCCTTCTATCCAACCTGGATACTATCTGCGTATGCATTGTCATTAGGAGCTAAAAGATTAGGATTTGAAGAAGCCGTAGATATTGGATCTGGAGATGGCAGGATAGCTTATTGTAGTAAATTGATAGGCATGAAGTCAGTGGGAATAGAAATTGATAGTGCTCTTGTAGATCTCCAACACAGGATCTCAAATTTAACTAATATTCGATATGATATATTAAATGAAGATGCAACGAATATCGAGTATAGTTCAATAGGTCTCTCAAGACCCATGTTTTTTATCTCAGGTTTACCTGAATCAGGTGAAATACTTGCAACTAGCCTACTTACCAAAATCAATGAAATTGCACAGTTAAAATATTCCGCAGGTTTTAATTTTATGGGAAGCCACATTATGAAAGAATATACAAGAGATAAGACAAAGTGGGGTTGGGGTAAAATTATTGAGCACTTTGATCTTGATATAATAGAATGCCTTACTCTGCCAACGCTTTGGACAAATGATCAACAAATTGACACAGCATATGTATATGCAAGATGTCAAAGATAAAAGATAATGTGATTAATTGAGTTTGGTATAAAGTAATGATTCATTCATTCATCCTACAGATATCTTTACATATACCATCTTCAAAACTACCCCTTTCAAAAGGCATTTACCAGACTTATCGATAATCTACATTCGTGATTTTATCTTCAAACATTCTTTAATTTATTGATATAATTTTATATATTTACTACTAATATTAATAGCTTTGATATATTTCTGGTTATACAGAAATTGACTTGGGTTCATATTTTATCTTACATTAAATCTAAATATTTATCAGAATACGTTAAAAAACCTTGAGCAGTGCATTTTTCATATTTGCCATATATCTTCTAGAATTAGGAGGAAATCACAAAAACTCCAATCCATGTGATGAATATTCTTTTTGTTGTATAATATTGGACTTAGTATGCGAATCCAATGTAGTTAACTGCATGGTGCTCGGTACCTGCATACAAAGAGTCACGTTATTTCTCTTTGTTTAGCCTTTTTCTCATACTGACTTGATATAATACTCGGTGGATGGTGGAAGTTTTTAACTTGGCTTTGCAAATTCATAGCGAATATGTATAACATAAGAATTTATTATCAGGAAGAGATAGAATGACTAAGAATTAATAATTGCCCAATACAAGAATGATAAGTGCTAGATCTTATTTTGCGAGGATGAATGAAAATAGAAGAGATACTAATTGGTTGACTGATGAACAATTATTAAGAGGAACTGAAGAATTCTTCAAATTAAACGGTTATTTTGATATAGAATATAATCGAGTACTTGATCAAGGAGGGAGAACTTTTTCATCACCAATCGTGGCATCTAGAACAAAAAAATATGATGGTGATGTGGAAGAAATGGACGAAACTATTGTAAGCATTTTCAAATCCAAGATTAAACAACATGATCTAAGTTTTCTCGGATATATTGAATCATTTGTGTTTAGCATTTTAGATAATTATGAATTAACGAATCCGATGCTTGTAACTGACGCCTTATCTTATTTTCACATTATCAAGAATGAAGAAATTAGTGTTGCAATTGAAAATATGATGATAGATGGGCTGTTCATTTTGTTTCTTAACCATAGGTTTGCTTATGCTTTGTTTGACAAATTTGAAAACATGACTAAACCTATTCCTATTTATGATTAAAGCATACATAAGTGACAATCATAAATAGGTTCAAAGGTCTGAAGAATATCCTTGAACTAAATTAAAAAATACTCACATAACACATATTTCATTAATCAGCAAATAAAACCATTCAACAAGTCATTTTCCTAATTGTTCTTTTTATTTTATTTATCATAACTCATTAACTATCTTTGCATCATTAGAAATAATACCATTGTAGCTATCTTTTTAGCTTCCTTCAAAAATTCAAATGTAGGAATATGTTTCCTATATTTTGGATATAAGCTGATTATATTATTATCATTATATCCTCTATTTCAAATAGGAATTAAGCCGGCTTTATCATCAAGGCTTCCTGATGGAAAAGCAAGTATCTCATCCTTGCTAAACATATTTCTTAGCTTATGGATACGTTCGACAGTCAATCTGTTAGAAAAGTCTTCTGGCATAAAATAAATCCTTTTCAAAAGTCCAAGAATTTCATATAGAGTGGGACAGGTCTCTTCTAAAATACCATATGATTCTGTTATTATATAATCTTCATTAACATCATTATCGGACGCATGAGTAGTAGTATTGGCATTGCCTCCAAAACTTATAGGCACTTTGCTATAATCGATAGGGATTTCTTTAATATAATGAAATCTAACAGTATTCTCTCCTTGTTCTCCTCCTCCTCCTCCTCCTCCTCCTTCCTTTCTTCTTATCTCTATACCATAGTTAACACGTATTCTTGTACCATCTATAGAATCTTCAAATGATACTTCGTCTAAGATAATTTGTATCTCTTGTAAAAGCTTTAAAAGCTGTTCTTGATTTGACTTATTAGTATTATTATCAGAGGCACGTTTTAGGAATCTATCTACTTCTTCTTGTATTATTAAATCCTTTTTCTTAGTCATTGATATCTATATTGTTTACATATTTGTTTAATATTGCTCTTATCTCTTCTGTTAACTAATCGAGAAATGAATGATGAGTTGAAAATATTACGAGGATAATGAAGGTCATTCTTTAAAACGGGTTGAGCAATGACACAGATATTCGTATTGTTTGTTGTTCAGTCAAGTATATTCGCAGTCTCTTGTAAAGCTGACTCTTACGAGTCGGCATTCACAGTGTTATAATTAAATAGTACACTTATAAAGCAAAAGAAGAAGCCAATTGGTGATGGCTCTTCTGATTTGATTTTTATATATGTGTGCCTTACTTCAAAATTACTATCCAGAAAATATTTGTCATCTCATAATGGTTATATCCTTTAAGTACAAGTTGCCGAACTTGATCGCTTCTCCATTCAAGTCTATATTTTAGCCATAGTTATCGGCATTGGTCCAATTTTTCCTTTAAAAATTGCTATGGCTCATTTTGAGGATTAATATGCTTCAACTTGATATATTTTCCTTATGCAGTATAGATAGTTTATACATTGCTAGACAGAGAGATCTAAAACAATCAAATTAAAGCTGGATTGTAAGACATCATAGCAATAATCATGTCCCGTTAATCTTTTGAAAAGAGCCAGGATATATGTAGACACAGCCAGTGATAGAACAAGGATTATTTTCCAATTGTGCTCATTAGTAAATGAATTAATGAAGTATAATAAGGTAGGTAGGAAATCACAGTTATCAAGTCAATAACTAATGAAGTTAGTAGAATAGGTGACGAAAATGTAATCCCTTATATACTGGTGAGTGTTTTTTGTTTTGTTTTATTTCATCGGTAATAATAGATGCAAAACTTATTGCCATTCCATTACGATAACAAAGCCAGCCAATATTAAAATAATTAATTACTACTGCATTCTGGAACTATCTACTGCATCCATTATCACTTGGCTAGCATGAGAACCAAAGTTAGCCTTACAATAATTCTCGTTTCTTAGCTTTGAATCAAGTTTATTTGTCTTTATTAACTCCGATACTCTATTTACAGCAGCAAGATAATTCATTCCTGAACCCCAACTAAGTATAACCGTACATTTTCCACAAACACAACCTTTCGCGTTAGTTGCATATATTTCACCACAGAAAACACATTTGTTATACACCATAGAGCTACCAGCTCTTGGAGCATTTATACCAAAATGAACTGTGTTAAAGCAGGTCATACACAAGTGCTGGTTACATTCTGAACAGGTATGGTATTCTTCATTTTTGGTACATTTTTCACACAATGTCATTTTTGATTAGAAACACCTTGGAACGAAGGATGGTTGGTTGTCAATAAGGATAGATCTATTATCATTATTCTTCATCATCATGATTGTATATACACCATCTTCTATATCAATAGCTCGTAAACCTAAAAGCTAATGGGGCTAGATGATCAAATAAAAGATAACTGGAAGACAGCCATTTTTATCAGATAAGATTGTAACTGACAATGTCTGCAAGGTTAGAGGAATTTGAGAATAAGTAACAGCACCAAAAAACATGGATAGCGACAACATCACAGCCAATATCAATCTTGGCTATGTCCACTAAATTAGAACCAATAATGTCAGAAGTAATATCATGATTAATGAACTCTCCAAAGGAGTTCTTATATATATCTCCACTTTCTTCTCTTCTTGAATAACTTATGTCAAGAAAAGAAGCAACTCTGAGTCTTATAGCTACAATAGTCATCATCCTTGCTGCAAGTATAGTAATAGCATTAACAGGATCTGGAAACTTTGGTACTGCTCAAGGCCAAGTGAATAGCACATCAGAATTAACACCAGAACAAAAAGCAGCAATATGTGATCCTAACAATCCATCATCAAAGCTCGACCATGTCAATACAACTGAGTCAAAGATATGCGGTCTTCCAGTGGACCCATCAGGAACCGCAAATACAACAACAGGAGCAGAAGCACCGTCAGATGCAACAGCACCGTCAGCGGTTCCTTCACCGGAAGGTTAGCCACGAACCCTAGTTTGATCTAGGCGTCTTTTCTTTCGTGAAATGTAGATTTATACGGATTGCGATAATTTAATTAATTGAATTTATGATTAGAATAAGGTAATATATAATAAAAAAGATAAAATGGAACTAGAAGTAACTCATATACGTTTATAAAGTTGCAGTGTATGAATAATAAATTATAATTTTTACACAATATTTATAATGTATGTTTATAAAAGCTATGATTGCTGTTGCTTATCTTGCATGTCAATAAAGTACAACAACTACCAAAAGTACTGCTGTTATTTACAATTTTAATTCTTTCAACTTTTCTAACAGTTGGATACTACTATCATCATCCTCATTTCAGATTTGCTGCTGCAGCACAAAGAGAAGAAGATGCACAACATGAGGAAGATGATATCTTACCAATAGTCAATGACCCAAACCTAAAGGTAGAGCAGGTCTTTAAGGGTCTTAGATTTCCTACAAAGATGGCATTTTTAGGTCCAGATGATATTCTGGTGTTGGAAAAAGACAATGGTACTGTACAAAGAATAGTAAATGGAAAAATGCTTCCAGAACCTGTACTTGATGTTAATGTTGCAAATAAATTTGAAAGAGGATTGCTTGGAATTGCTGTTGCAAAACATCATAATCAGCAGCAGCAGCAGCAAGATGAGAGTAGCAGTGATGATAGCAGTGGACAAGGACCTACCTATGTCTTCTTATATTATACAGAATCTGAAGTAGAAGGTAGCGATATTTGTTATAAAGAATCAACTACTTGTGATCCTGCGGGTGAACCATTAGGCAATCGTCTCTATAGATATGAATTAGTAGATAACAAACTAGTAAATCCACTACTTTTATTAGATTTACCAACTGAC
>JBJMFM010000188.1:0-6067 GCA_045808425.1 Nitrososphaeraceae archaeon
GATGATCTTTAAGCGACTCGATTGTATCAAACACTTGTCCGCATTCTTCGCATATTATAGGCTCGCTAGAGGACATGTGTTTGCTCTATGTTTATAGGCATATTTATTCCAAACACTGCTGCTAAAGGGGGTTTCTAATGCATTTTCTTGATATTGAAATTAAAATTAGTCTCGAATTATTAAATAATTGATCGCAATGTTGACACTATTTAAGATGTTCGTGTCAAAGTTGCCTGTTCTGTATTGGATTAAAATGCCTAACTTTCTGTAAACACGAAAATTCATTGCAATTATAATGCAGGACTATGTTCGGCTTATCTTAGTCTGTTGTCATTCGCCGGCCGCTTGTCATGGGGCTTTTCAGGGACTGATAATAAGTTATTCAAGCCGTAAATTCTGTGTATTCATCTAACTAACTCGAGTCTTAGGTACCGCATGGTCTGCTATGTTTGCTCTTATAGTATTGATGCTAATTTTGTAAAAGTACTGATTTTTTATTATATCACGTTTTTAATAACCAAAATAATAGTTGAAGATTGATTATTTCTTACTCCACCTTTATCTCCTTAGCCTTTTCCTTTGGAGCTTGTTTTAGCGTTATTTACATGTCATATTAGTCTTATAGCAGTGTGTAAAAACATATGTCTAGTTCCTCATCAAAAAATCCAAGATGAGTAGTAGGAGAAGAAGAGATAGCATAAGAGCATACAGACCTGGACTTCAGGATTTTAAAAGAAGAGGTGGTACTGGTAGTAGGGCCGGTCGCGCTGATACTGATAGACAAAGCGCAATAGAATCTCAGAGAGCTTTGCAAACCAGGCGCATGGATGATATTTTTGGTAGTTTTAGAAGAGATATTGAAGATATGGTAATGCCTTGGCCATCATCGTCATCATCATTATCGCCATCATCTCTATGGGGCCGGCGCCTTCCATCTGTATCAACAAGCGAAGATGACGAGGATCATGAAATGATCATAAGAATGCCAGTTTTTGACATGGTTGATAAAGAAGACAGATATGAATTAAAAGTAGAAATCCCTGGAATTGAAAAAGAAAAGATAAAAGTAAAAGCGACTAAAGACTCACTCGAAATCTCTGGTGAACAATCAAAAGAAGAAGAATTAGAAGATAAGAGAAAAAGGTACGTATACAATGAACGTTCATACAACTCCTTCTATCGTAGCATTCCAATTCCTGAAGAGATAGTATCCTCTAAGGTTAGAGCCAAGATGAGTAATGGAGTACTACACATTGAGCTTCCAAAGAAGAATCCTACAAAACTAGAAGAACAAGAAGGAACAACTGTAGAGATCGTATGATCTCTTTATGGTACATGAAGCTTTAATGCACAGCTACGTCTCCACTCAAAAGGAGGACTCAAGAAACAAATCCATAAAGAAATGTACTACAATATCACATCCTTTGTTTCTCACTTTTTTGTGGGGAATCTATGCTATCACGGAGTCTCTCTGTTGAGATTGTTATATCTTTAGAACCATGCTCACTTGCTGCTTGTATTCTTGCTACCCGTCTGCATAACATTTTAAAAGAATCCAAAACATCCATTTCAACTACTCCTGGTAGGTGCTGTATATTTGGCATATAATTATTTATGGTATATACATTTTGTATTCTTACTTGTATTTTTATATCTTTAGCTTTTAGATCTTCAGACTCTGATTTATTAATTACCTCCACGTAAGCCGCCAGATCTTTCTGTTGCTGATCTTCTAAAGGATATTTTCCGTTGCGAATAGAACCTTCGATCATTTTACATAACTCAGAAATTTTCATAGATATTTTACATAATATACATGTAGTTTATTTAATTTATGGCAAGCGTTATTTTGCTTATCTGAACAGTTGAGAGAATTGTCTTTTAAGAATTCTAGGAAATATCCCTTCAAATATAATAGGTAGAGGGAATTTGGATACTGTCTGTTTTGCTAGCGATTTATCTTAATGACTTTAATAATAATATGATATTTGCTACGATACAAGCTTATTAGATTTTAGGAATTTTAAAATGACAGACAAAAAATTATCAAAGAAATAATTTTCCACTTGGTAAAACCAAGCCTCTCTGATTCATGTTAAAAGACTCTAAAGTAATACTAATCTGACACATTTGATTGGCAACAAATTTGGCTGTGTCTTCCCCATAATTTTTATGGGCACTTGCATGCTGAATGAGATTTAGGTTAAAGTTAACAAGTAAAGCTGATACGAAGAGGTATCCATAGGACGTTATGAAAATGCACCAGCAGTAATGTTATTACACGAATAACTACAATAGTTCTACCTTTCTACTGGTAGACCCATTTTATTACCCCATTCTCCCCACGAACCAACATACATTCTAACCTTTTTATAACCTAGATTTCGCAACACGATAAAGGTATTGGCGGCTCTATATCCACCTTGACAATATGTTACAACCTCTTTATCTTTTGGAACATGTGAATACAGTTTTTTCAATTCTTTATCTTCTTTGAAAGTGCCATCTTTCTTAATATTATCAACCCAATTGACGTTAATTGCTGAAGGAATATGACCTGCTAAGGCAGCTCTTATCTCATACCCGTCATATTCTGATTTTGATCGTGAATCCAGTATGACAATATCATTGCTATTGCGCTTTTTTTTGATTTTGGATCTAATGTACCTATAGTCTGCTAACACATCAGGATTAGTCTTATCATCAAAACGCGAATGGATAAAGGAGTTATTCTTAGTTTCAATCTTCAATCCTTCTTTTTTCCATTTTTTAAAACCTCCATCAAGCATTGCAGTTTTATTATGTGAAAAATAAGTTAGTAACCAAACTCCTCTAGCAGAAAATATGCCAGATATACTGTCATAAAAGATAACGAATTTCCTTCTAGTTATACCTATATTTGAGAGAAGGATCTCCATTTGTTTATTAAATTGAGATATGCCTTCTCTTGAGGTGTCGATCCAATGGAATTGTGCAAGGTCGATGTTAACAGCATTAGGGAGATGCCCTAATACATAATCTTGATAAGGACGCGCATCTACTACGATAAGGTCCTCACCTTTTTCCAAATATAACGATTGCAACTTGGAAGTGGAAATAGTAAAACGCATAGGTCGCTATACCTGTACCAGTATCTTTGACAATATTATTATCTTTCGATAAAAAGGAATGACAGAGCACTAGTGATGTTGATATCTACTGAGCGTATCTGCTTTTTTTCCAAACCAAGCTGTTGACCATATACAAAGTGACTGGGATTGTTTATGGTAATTCGTTTTAATTGGCTGTTTATACCGCAGAAAAATATATGGACATTTACGAAAAATCTCTGCTCAATCTTGGAAATATAATTTTCGCAAACCTATCTATTACTAGCAGTTGTTTGAGAACATGTTACATCACCAGTAAATGTACCTCCTGTCATCAAAACCGGGTTATTTGATTGAAACTTAACGCTGATAGCAACATTTTGACCACATGATCCGCTGACAGTAACAGGTAAAGACAACGGTGGTTGACAGAATTGAGCTTCATTAATTTTTTGACCTACGATTTCGAATTTACCTGAGTTCACATTCACTGAATTAAAGGATCCGCTAGCAAATCCAGGATTAGGGTTCTGGTTAGAGGGCAGCTCATTTATATTCCAATTAGTCGTAGTTATCTTTGCATTACTGCCGTTTGCCGACACAACAAAAGCTATAACCGCTTGTTTTGAGGAGCCGTCAGGACATGTGATGGAGCCAGCACCACCACCCCGGGTTATAATTGTGCCCGAATCATTATTTACCTGACCATAAACTGGTGACACAGAAAAACCGGGCATCGACATTAGTGTTAATATCGTCGTTATCACCATTATTGTAGTTGTAGTAATTCCTAACAAAGAGCAAATATTGTTGTCATTTTGAGCCATATTGGATTAATCCTGCTCTCTAAATAAAATATTTTACTAATTGATATTCGTATATGGAAAATGAAGTGATTGCACAATGTATGTTTTGCCAATCCATTAGTCATAGAATTCAGTTTGCGGTTACATGGAATTAGAATAACTCTGCTGGATACCAAGTCGCACAGTAAAAAGGGAAGTTGAAACTATATGTTTGTAGACGGTTTTGTTAATCTCCACTATTATTGAGATATTTTTTATACGAAAGTTCTACGCAGCACTAGTTCTTATTACATTATATTTTACGATGTCGCATGTGCACATGGTATGACAATTCAAATTAGCAAGAGTCAGATGAAATTTAGAGGTATTTTGCTACAAAAGCTTTTCAATTAGAATTGTGTAACCTATACTGGTGCTAGAAATAGAAGATTACGATGTTTCAACCAACCAAATGGATGATATTTTAAGAGAACTGGACAAGGAGAAAACCCGTATCGTTATATCGAAAGACATCAGACGATTTCGAAAAGTAGCAACTGTAGTAAAAGGATTGCAGGAGAGACAAGATATAGAATCAATAACAAAAGAAATGAAAACAAAGATAGGAACCGGAGGTACTTTTAAAGATGGTCAGATTATCTTACAAGGCGACCATAGAGACTTCGTTAAGAACTTTCTTTTGAAAAAAGGCTATGATGAGGGATCAATTGAAGTAATCTAGAAGATACTGAGGTTGACATACCCAGATCAAATTATTACTCTTTAGTTGCAGACCTGATGATCATTTAGAGTTAATATGATCCTATAGGATTGCACGAGTCCAAATTGAGTTAGGGAAATATACTATATCTACTGGTGGGATAGATTTTAGTGTTCGTCAAATAAGATAAGATCGTCTTTGAGCAGACCTACTGCTGATGCTTTTCCTATGAATTAATTGTGTCATCGTTAAACAGGAACATTTTCCAAGGATTAACTTAAGGTGTAAACTTTGATAGCTCTGATTCTACGGTTTTTGGATAACTCCTTTGCAAGTCTATTATATCATGCCAATACTTAGTATCCATCGGGTTTTATCTGCATCAGGATTCTAACCAGCTATTGATAAGGTGCTTGCTTTCAATAAAAAATAATAAAAGGATGAAAAAGAGTTTTTAGCTATCACGAATAAGTGACTTTGCTTTCTCTTTGAATTCTGGCGTTATATCTTCTGGTTTCATACCATGTTCTTTTATCACATGGTCCACACCATTCTTCATGACCTCTTCTTCGTTTTGACCTTTTACAACGTAGTTACACTCAAATCCTGCCTCACGACAGATTATTGTTTTCATATATGCAGTCCTCTTCACGTAACATAAATATCTATCAACTATAACAACTTAGCTGGATCAAACTGCATAACCCAGTTTATTATCAGTTGGTGAAGTTAGACAACGAATTGTTAAATTTTACTCGGATCTCAGGAGCTTTTCTCTTTTTAAAAAGATTATCGACAACAAGTATCCATATTTTGTTTGTATAATATTTATAATATATTGACCTATAACGAATGTGTTAGACGTCTTGCAATTCGATTCTTAAACCCAGTCAAGATAAACACCCCTTGTTTGAGCAGAATATGCTTTCTGGACCTCGATTGATTAGAGAAGCTGCCGATAAACAACATACATCCTAGCTTCAAAAGCCGGCTTCATTAATAAGACGTACTTAAATATAAGTATTTGATTGTTGATTATATTAACACCATGACCTCAGGAAAGTATTTCAACAGAGGAGTTATGGCATTGGATTCGCCATACATAGGACATGTGGTAAGAGAAACAGATGATAAAGTAGTAATATTTGGTGAGAAAAATGACAGATATGACATTCCAAAATCTGAAATCCAAACTACTGGAAGAAATGTGTTGATCGGACTAAAACTAGATGAAATTGCAAAGAAATACAAGGTAAAACATGATGATCCACTGCCAACAAGTGTCCCAATAGAGCATTGGACTCAAGGTGAAAATCTAGATCTAGCCACTTATGAAAGAAAATATCCAAAAGGATTATTTAACAAGGGAGTTAGGGTTCTAAATGAAGACCACATAGGACATATAATGAAAGAGACAAATGACAAGATAGTAATATTTGGTAGCTTTGGTTATAGATTTGATGTTCCTAAAT
>JBJMFM010000189.1:0-9162 GCA_045808425.1 Nitrososphaeraceae archaeon
TCGTCGCCACAATCCCCAATTATATCAAACAAATTATTTGAGTGTGTACATACAGCGTCTATATCAGCACAATCTGTCTTATCCATACTAAAGTTGAATACCTGAGCGTTATTGTTTCTGTGATCAATTATTCCAAGTCGAACACCGATAATAACCCCTGCTACCGCAGGCCTATCAAGAATATAGCGCGTTGCTACATTTGCAATGCTTACATTATGCTTTTGTGCAATTCTCTTCAAAGTAGATAAAAGCTCCTGGAACAAATTCCATCCACCCCATGCATCTATCATCTGCTTGTATTTTCGTAAGCTTAAGGTATTTAACTCCGCAGCAGAAGGTTCTATTCTTCCTAAATAGCGCTCTGACAAGAGCCCTCCACAGATACTTCCATAGGCAAGGAGACTGATGTTGTGATCCAGACAGAATGGTATCATCTTTACTTCTGGCCTACGATCTATAATCGAATATTGAACCTGGTTGGATACGATTCGTATATCCGAATCTAGCATCATCTGCATTCGTTTCGTATCAAAATTTGTAATACCTATGTGCTTGATTATCCCTTTATATAGCAGATCAGATAGGTATTTGAGAGCATCCATGTAATATGGATTGTTATAATCCCACCAGTGGAATTGAAGTAAATCTAGCGAATTAACACTCATTCTACGAAGTGATCTTTGAATACTTTCATTAACTATTGAACGCGTAATTCTTACAGGCTGTGGCACCCATTTTGTTAATGCCTGAATTCTATTGAGTTCTTCTTCTTTTCCCTTTAATGCTAGTAACTTACGTCTGAACTCTCCAACAAAATCTTCTGCTGGGCCGTAAATATCTGCTAAGTCCCAACTAGTAAAGCCAGCCTCATGATATTTTACCATATCTTCGATTGCCAATTCATGATCAATACGTCCATGTCCACCTGCAACTTGCCACATGCCATTGACTATCCTGCATACTGTCAAATCAGGAGCCAGTTTGTAGTAGCATTCCTTACTCATGATACTCATTCTAGTTTTCTCTCTATGTCATTATGACACAAGTATCAAGCACAAAAAGCTGACGCATTCTGATCTAATCATGTGTGGTCTATATTTCACTGCTGTCCTATATTTCACCGCTGTACTATTTTATGCAAATCCTGTATATATTATGCTGCCACATAGAGAAAAATATACAAAAAACAAGGAGATGACATCAACAATACAATAAAGGAATGATCAGCAAACAGCAAAATTATGTAACAACTAGACCATTGAAATCTTAAATTTAATTAATTTGACCACTCCAATATGGAATGATTGATGCCTCCTGATATAGGGGACTACGGTTTCAAAGCTCCTCCTCCCACATATTCCGAAATAAAACTAAGATCTCTATTGCGTTCAAAGAAAATAGCATTCAAAGACAGTCAAATTATCTGGTATACAGGATGTGACAGATACACTCCGG
Organism: Nitrososphaeraceae archaeon; assembly: GCA_045808425.1. Lineage (GTDB taxonomy): Archaea > Thermoproteota > Nitrososphaeria > Nitrososphaerales > Nitrososphaeraceae > JAFAQB01. The sequence goes on from JBJMFM010000189.1 coordinate 1,456, forward strand.
ATTTGCTCATAGGAAAAAGGCTCATTGTAGAAGTTGATGGCAAAGTCCATGATAAGGACTTTCAGAAAACGCCAGATAGGATACGTCAGAGAGGATTAGAAAATATGGGTTATTATGTATTACGAATAAGAAATGAAGAAATTCAAAATACACCTGATGCTGTTGCAGAAAGAATAATTCAGAGATATTTTGAAGTAGCTGGTGATGATGCTAGAGAAAGAAGAGGAGCAATTAAGATAACAGAGTTAGAAGAGCCATTTCATTTTGAGCCTATACCCAAAGAGATAACTAACGATAATTTGCGTTTATGGGCTCTATTATTTAATAAGGATTTGATGACAAATGAATTAACATGGTCTGTTGACTACTTTAAACAATCATTGACTCAGCGTCATGCCAAACTTGTCACCAATCAATGTGCTATGGAAAAATTCATTTTGTTATTGCTTGGTCTCAATCTCCATAAAAGAGAAGATGGAAATTTAGATTTTAAATACTCTTTGAATTTCTTGAAGAAAAGCATAGACATTCTGAGGCGGTTGTTCAGTCAAGAATCAAGCACAGTGGATATTCACCTAAAAAATATGTATAATATATCTGTACCAGGCTTTTTTAAGAATCTGATTTTTAATGGAGGACCTAACATAAATCCAGGAATAGTCTCAATTGAGAATGAAGATTCATTGAATTACCACATAGATAGTTTCAACACAAATTTTTCCGATTTAGGGATAACTGTAGAAAGACTAGATATCAAAACTGAATGTGCTGCAACATTGACCAAACTAAGTAAAAAAGACGATTACAATAATAATAATGAGCTATCAAAATATAATTGGCTTATTGAATGGATGAATAAGCAAATATAATGAGTTCGTCAAATGACATACAATCGAATAATAACAACAATAGCAATTGTACTTCCTACAGTATATAATATAATATAGGGTTTATAGAAGTTATTTGTATCATTACCACCAACATCTCTGCTATATTACAACTAACAAGAGCTTTTGCTCCCATCATATCAAGTATTTCACCATGAAGAATATTGGTAAATCGTCAGTCAAGGATGCAAAGATAACTAGTTTTTGTAGAATTATTAGTTAAGGTAATTGAACGAAAAGAAAATATCTAAAATGGCGGCACAGTCAAGATAAAGATGAAGATTGGTGGTCCTTTGCATACCATATGGCTAGTAAAGCATTCTAATTATATATATAGGGCAAACAATTCAAAGATACTCAGATTAAAGGACTTTTTTCATCATGGACACATACTCATTTAAGTCACTTGGATTGTCTTATGTATGCTGGAAGATCACATAGAATACTCTTTACCAGGGGGTGCACTGAGCGAGATGATTGCTTCACGTCTAATTGGCAAAAAACTAAATCAAATGTTTGACTATAGACACCGTATCACTAGAGAGGATCTTCGAATTCATACGGCTGTAAATAAAATAAGAGGAAATGATAGACCTATGACTATCGCAATTACTGCTGTGAAATCAAATTCCAATGATAAAAGAAGTGAGTTGCTTGATGATATTGTTGATATTATAAAACAACCAGGAAAGTTTAATGAATTAATTACTTTCTAAGAATGATGTGTCAAATTGCTATCAATCATTTGCAAGCAGCGACCGTATCAATAAGATTACACAGGATCAGATCTCAGATTATCTAAAAGCAAATCTCATGACAACTAGACGACAACAATTTTACTCAACCTTATATGACAAGCAGAGGCTACCCAGAACTACTTCAAAAGAATTGAGTGGGATTGGCAACTTGAAATAAAAAATAACTATAACCAAATAAGTAAATCAAAACTGGTCTACTAAAACTTCAATATATCTCTGATATGCATATTTATATCAATTACAATAAAGCTGAAAAAATTGAAAAAAATTAATGGTTGGGCAGTTTCGAGTTTGCTATATACTAGGGTAGTATATGCCATAAATTGGTTTAATATCGCTTCTATATTTTCTCATATAGCTTCAGACTTCAAACAGGATATCTCTTTGCTGGGATTGCTTAGCACAAGCTTCTTAATTGGTGTAGGTCTATTTCAAGTACCTGGCGGAATTATTGCTGCAATACAGGGTGCTAGGAGAACTGCAATATATGGAATAATAATAGCTTCGTTAGCAGCATTCCTTTGCGGTTTATCTTCGCAACTGCAACAAATCGAAATACTGCGGTTTGTAGTTGGTCTTGGTATGGCATTATTTTTTGGTTCAAGCGTTACTTTGATTACAAGATATTTAGGGAGAGGGTCGGAAGGATTTGCAGTAGCACTACTAAACTCAGCTCATTCAATAGGAGGAATTATAGGGATATTTGGATGGGTAATCCTTGCAGAAGTAGTAGGATGGAGGCAAAGCCTATTGTTAAGTGGAGCCTTTGGGTTGATTAGCAGTATATTCTTAATAGTTTTCCTACCAAGCAAACATGGGCAGGAAGGAGGAGGAGGAGAAGTAGAAAAACAGCAGCAACAATCACAACAACAAATACCAAAAGGAAAACATTCTCAAATCAAGATATCGGACATTCGCAAAGTGTTATTTGACAAGTCTCTATTTGCTTTCGGATTAGTATTGCTTGGAGCACAAATAGCATGGGGTTTACCTTTGACTTTTATAGTATTTTATTTAGAAGACTATTTGAAAGTAAATTCATCAACGGCTGGTTTTATTGCTGGTTTGGGTTTAATATCTGGAGTTGTATCAGCACCTGTCTTTGGAAGGATATACGATAAGACAAAAAATATAAGGAAACTCTTGTTTGTGTGTGGCCTAGCGATGTCAGCTGGCGTGGCAGGATTTGCTATTACAACAACATCATCATCAGGACTATACATAGCTGGAATCTCAAATGTTTTGGTTGGAGTCTTTTCAGCTGGGGTTTTTACTATAGCATATACTTCAGCTAAAGAAGCATACAGAAAATCGAAGACAGAAATGAAAATCGAATGGAACATAGAATCAACAATAACAAAAGACTCGTATGATACCTTGGCTATAGGCTGGGTTAATGGCCTTTCGTTATTTGGGGCCTTTTGGGTTCCAATTCTATTTTCATTTGTTGTTCAGCATGTAGGCTATGCTATTGCATGGTTACTTGGAGGCATCTTCAGTCTTTTGTTTATCCTACCCTCAATTGGAATTACAACGTATAAAGTCGAAAGTAGTTATAGAGGCTAATTGCAATAATAATTACCACTATTCTTCAGTAGTACAATGAGTTTTATAGTGGTATGCATTAACTCAAAAATCATCATTAGCTTACGATGAGCTTTAACCCGATAGGCATACTTTAAAATCAAATGATCGATGAGACGCAGTTTCTGTACACTCCGACCTTGAAATACTTCCCAATTGAGTGACTTCAACTCGTAAGGTAGTAATAGTACACGGTATATCACTATCATGCAAAACCTATTCAAGGGCTTCTAGACTATTAAAATATGTATTCTATAACATCCAAACTTCAAGATATAACATTCTGTAAGTCAAATAGCATTACATTGGCTACATTGCAAATACAAAAATTCAAAAACACCCTTCCATGCATAATTTTTAATCAATTCGAGATCTAGATGGAGGTCTGTTGTTGTGTTCTCACAAGTAAACTGAAGACCTTATCTGCTACATTTTCACTACTCACTGGTTTTAGAGTAAATTCATCTGCACCATAATCTAAAATCCTTGTTTTAGAGCTGTCTTCACCTGCAATTACTAGTATTTTAGCATCTTTGTTGATCCTCTTAATATTAAGAATTAGCTTCGCCGCCCTATCTGCTGCTATTTCTGCAGACATTACGACTACATCCACTTTGCCATTTAGATTATTCAGGAAAGAAATGACTTGCAATAGATTGATTGATTTTCGCTTTTTCTTAGTTGCGATAAACTTGAATTCTAATACCATTAGGATCATGGATGAGAATAGCCTTTGTCGACAAACTACTACTACTTTTTGCAGCAATTTTGTACTGCTGTAGATGTTTGACCATCCTATCAAATTCTTCCATATTTGGTAGTTCGATACTGAAATGATTTAATCCTATGCTTTCTGGTGAAGCTGGTAAGATGTTGGTTCCAAACCATGTATTAGTTGCAATATGGTGATGGTATCTACCAGCAGCAAAAAAGTATGCACCAGGATAAGTCGTAGTTAAATTCAATCCCAAAATTTCATGATAAAACTTCATTGTATTTGATAAACTACTGACATGTAAGTGTACATGGCCAATTACAGTATTAGCAGGCATTCCATCCCATCCTTTAACAGTTGATTCCTTCAGCAAGTCATCTGTGTTCAATGGTAGCGTCGCCATTTGCAATCGGTTGTTATTATTGTTTTTGCCATTCCATTTCCACTCTGATTGAGGTTTATCACTATAAATTTCAACACCATTAAAATCTGGATCACGAATGTAAATGGCTTCTGATACTAGATGATCAGCAAGGCCATCAAAATGCACTTGGTCATGTTTGTCACTTAGGTAACGAAGCACATCTGCCAAATTTTTCCTTTCTGGAAGTAATATTGCAAAATGATAGAGCCCTGTTTTTTTGGGACTTACTGAGTTTGACTTTGATTGATTCACCTGTACTAATTCCAATAGATGAGAAGATAATTTCTCATTACTTGAGAGCAATACTCTATCAGCAGACTGTTTTAGGACTTTTCTAAAGCCCAATATTGATTGGTAAAATTCAAGAGACCTCTGAATGTCAGAAACATTCAGACTTACGTAGCCTATCTTTGCCGCTGGATGAATCTCAAACATTTTATTTTTTTCTTCAGTATGGTTACTCTTGTCAATTTGGTGCATCTATAATAACAATTCGCTAAAAGCGCTAATAAAGATGATAGTAATTTTGCGCAAACTTAGTAACTACTATCTTAGTATCTTTCAATACAAACGTAGTGATAGGAAATGTGAGATTGAGTGGTATGTCTAAGGTCAAAGCATTGGGAAGTATATCTAGAGCTATTGTAGAAAAGTCTGTCTGTCCTGTTTTAGTTGTACATTATAGCGGTAGCCGGAATTAAATGATGGGCTCGTATTCAGCTAGGGACATATGTTCCTAAGCATTATTTATACGTAAAATAGATTAGTCCGACTGAACTTTACTGCAATTGTAAACTGGTATACAAATGTTGAATTCAAGTTTGGGCCTTGTCATTGTTATTGTTGTATAATATTATTGGATGCTAGATTAATTAAGACATAGTGCATTGCACTAAAATTCAAATTGTTATAGGTACTTCATTATATGGTTCTGCTAGTCCAGATTGAATATTCTTAACTTTCCGTCATGTCCATATTAAACCCAGCTTTTTGAGAGATATTATTAGAATTAATCAAATGAATCTCTAATTAGATAAAATAGAGCAAAGAGTAGAATGAATAATGAATAATTATTGTCCTAGTAGGATTCTTAGCAATATTTACAATATTCTCAAAACCAAAGTAAGCAAAGAAAATCAACCCTGCTGAGCCCAGGATTGCACCCAATGCCGCAATATGCGAAGGCAGACTGTTGTTGCCTTTGGTAGGCATCTCGTAATAATTCACACTAGTTACTGACCCAAACTAACGACCAGCAATAATTATTATTATAAGACCGCCAAGTTTTATAAATGTAAATATTGTATTGATCCGTATAGATTCGGATATGCCATAAAAATTTACAGCAGATAAAATAGATATTAAAACAATTGCTGTGACACCTGTAGAAATCTGCGGTAGGAAGATATGCACATATTGAGAAAATCCTATAGCCACAGTAGCCGCAGAAACTACTGCTACAAAGATTATCAAGCACACAATTATCGATGCAGCAAGATCATTCCCAAATATATTTTTGGCAAAAATATATTCCGACACATTTTTAGGAAAGATAGATGATAATTCGGCGTAACTCAATCCAGTCAATAATGCAATAAATGCGGCTATTATAAATGAAATCCACATTGCATTACCCGCAATGCCCGCTCCTAGTATGAGGCTTATACTATATACATTATAGCTTGGAAGAGACTAATGCTATACTTCAGCTGACCTTGAAGTTGCTCTTTGTCTTTACCTTGTTCTGCCATATATTATAGTATACAACATTTGGATTTTGATATTATAATAAGCCTAAAACTGTGTAATACAAAATTATTGGTGATGATTATATCATCTATTTCACTTTGTTACCAATACAGGACATGCTGCATAAGTTATTACAGTAGAAGCAACACTTCCAAGCAATAACTTTGTAAAGCCTGATCTGCCTCTGCTACCAACCACAATTAAATCCATATTCTGATTTTCAGCATAGTCTACAATTGCACCTGCTACTGACATTGATTCTTCAATTTGTGATTTGAACTGAATACTATTATCATTATCAGTAGCTCTTTGCGATATCAGTTTGCCAACCTTGTCCAACCATTCCTGAGCTTCTTTTCTCTTTTGTTCCAATTCATCTAAACCATGCATAGGTGACGCGATAAAAGCAGAAGCCGCATATCCAATCTTAGTTATATCAAGTACAGTCAACGCGACTAATCGTGCTTTATTATCTCTTGCAATATCTATAGCATATTCTGCTGCTTTCATAGAATGGTCAGAACCATCTATGGCAACAAGTATTTTAGAAAATTTTACTTTTTTTTCATATGTCAACCTAGATCAACTAGCTACTTATTTTGGCAACAATGTCATATTATTAAAAAGTTGTTTGACTACATGTAGGAAATGTTCAATTTTGCCATCAATATTATTTTTAATATTATTTTATCTCTAAAGCATAACTTCAGCCACAGTTGTATTTGCAGTTACAGAGACTTCCACTTTAACATTATCCAGATTTTCAAATATTATCGTCAGCAATTCTTTTGTAAATAGTGACCAATTTTCACCAAGCTCATGTTGTATTACAAATACATGTTTTCTACCACTCTCTATCCTATGATCAGAATTTATGCCTGACACTTTCATGTATTACTGCAATACCGATAGAATTACCTACAAATTGTATTGTTTTTTCATAAACAATACAGAATCTTTCATTATGCTAAATGCAATTTGAGCAGCAGATCTTAAAATTTGAGCTCTATAAGGTTCTATATCCTTAATGCCGATATTATCCTTGGCTATAGCTATAGATTTATCAATTAAAGAAGATAACATTACTTTAGGTACCGGCATCATGCCGATCTTACTTTCATACCTGTCCCATTCTGTATATCTTTTTTGGAACTTGGTTTACCAAGACATTAAGTGAAGCTTCCTTTTGATCTGCTTCACGCTGCATTTCATCTACCACAGAAGAATCGAGTCTGAAGGTAATACTGCGAGTTTTGTGTGTTCTAGTGGAATTATCTTTTGTAGATGGTTCGATATATATATCCCCACTGTTTGGATATGTGAAAAATAATGTAGTTTTAATGTTTCCACTCACAACCTATAGCAGGTTATACTTAATATTGAGCAAAAAATAATGTAGTTTTTAGCGTCAGTAATACTAACAGATAAATGCAACAAGATAGAAAAGCTAAACTTCAATGCCAAGGCAAAGATAAAGGAAGGTATATTTAAAAGAGGAAGATATTATTCCAAGACTGCAAGCATTGCTTTGCAGCATGACACGGCTTAAGTAAATCATATGACATCGCATGAACGGAAAGACATGTGGGC
>JBJMFM010000190.1:0-3944 GCA_045808425.1 Nitrososphaeraceae archaeon
GCAGAGTTTGAAGTAGGTGGACAACCATACAAAATGAGTCATGGCACCTTTAGAAACTATATATCTAGGCTCAAGAAAGCAGGAGAAACAGAGCTAGCTGTTGGGTCTAAGCCCGCTTGCTATACTGTACCAGGTAAAAAATTCAGCAAGTCGATGACACATGACCATACGGGGGGTCATCAATAGCATTATCCCTGAACATCTGTTAAAGGATACTCCCATATACAGATGGCTCAAAAATAAGCCTGTTGAAAAGCAGGCACTTCATGATATCAGACTAACCTTCAAAGCTGCTGGCATATGGAACATATTTTCCAACATTCATGTGGACAAGGTTAACCCTGACAATAAAGATATTCAGCTATCAACTTTGACATATTGCGATTATATAGATGTAATAGTCACAATTCACCATACAGATACAGTAAGCGTCGCTGTATCCTGCTCTTTTAGACCAATTGCAATTGATGCAAAGGGTATAATTCAACTTTCTGAAGCCTTGACCAGAACTGAGACACACATTGCCCATACTATGGAGAAGAGTGCACATAGTAGTTCTGCTGCTGCAGCTGCAGCTGCTTCTGCTATACCCTCTTATGGAAAATGGATTGTAAAGATGTGGCACTTTGGAGTTGATACAATTGATGAATACACCGGAAAAGAATTTGAAGTTACATTTGAAGAAGGCATGGCTGATTTGTACAGGATTTATACTAAACGAATGAAAGATGGCAAGAATAGAGTTAGAGTAGAACATCAAGAGTATCCCAATCAAGCTTTTGCAGATGCAGCTGTTAGAAAATTGTTTCCTGACGGTCAGTTAGTTGTTCCCGGCGACGAAACTACTGGTTAAAGTGGAAGCTGGCTGAGGAACTGCAGAGGCTTGTAGGAACATGAGTGAAGTAAACAATCTAAAACGACTTGATTGGGACAAGCAAGTAATACCCCATGTAAAGGAGATAATAGAAGCAAGAAAAAGACGTGGCATATCAAGGCTCACTTTGAGGGGTCTCTTCTACATCTTAGTATCAAAAAATATCCTGGGAAATCTCCACAATCGTTACAGAGGCTTGTCAAGAAAGCTGGTTGAAGCAAGAAAAAGAGGAGAAATAGACCCGTACTGCATTGTAGACGAGTCCAGAAACATAATCGATATTAATGATTCCTATTACTCGCCTGAGCAACTTATAGATGCTCATCTTGATGTCCTTGAATTCCTGCCTAAGGATTACAAAACACGTTATATTCCTAAATGGTATGGACAACCTCATTATGTAGAGGTGTGGGTAGAGAAGAAGGCCATGGCTGGAGTGCTTAAAAGTATACTTGCTGGCTATGACGTTAGAATTGTTCCTACAGGTGGTTGGGCATCATTTACATATGAAAGAAATAATCTTATGCGCTTGCAAAATAAGAAAATAAAAGAAGGAAAAAAGGTTCACATTTTGTATCTTGGAGATTATGACCCTTCTGGTTTGAGAATGGATGAAAAAATGATAGATAGATATGGAAATGAATATGGCATTGACCTAAAGAGAATAGCAATAACAAGAGAACAAATACAAAAGTTTGGTTTACAGCATCTTACAAATCCTGACCCTGAAGTTTTATCAAAGTTAAGAAGAGATTCTAATGCGGATATTTTTAGGAGAAATAATGGCGGTAAATTATTTCAAATTGAAGTAGATGTGCTGCAGGTTCTAGACCCAAGCATATTGAAAGATTTGCTTGTGTCAAATATAGAAGGATATTTTGACAAAAAGATTTACAATGAGGCCATGAAAGACCCCAAGATATCTCCCATGTATATTCGTGGACTTTATCAACAAGAAAGTTATGCTACGCTTTGGAAACTCATAAACAATCAAACCAAAATCAACTATCTTAACTTTTTGTGCTCTATTTTTATGACATATGCATTGCTGCTTTTGCACGCTAGGTAGTAAAAAATATTGTAAAATCTTTAGACAGTTGAACAGCATATACCTTCAGGAGTACCGAAATTCTATAGCCAATTTGCATGGTATTTTTCACGTTTTCTGGAATTTTCAATGCAGTAAAATCTATAGTTTATTTCTCATGTAAAAAATGACAACTAAACAAATTAGTCAAGAATAGTTTAAAAAGAAATGTAATTCAGGTACACAAACAAAGCAGCATATATTATCTCTTAGACGATTGCAATTGTGGAAGGCAGAATGCCACTACATGAACGACCAAACATGGCAGTAGAATTGATGAGAAGGGACAAAGCACTTGGTTTATTATAGAGGTTAGTGCGAGGATGCCTAATTTGGCTGATGGAACCTAATAGCGAAGTAAATAACTTTCTATCAAAGAGCAAAATATAAGCCAAAGACATAGTAATCTGGATAATGCATACATAGATGGAAAAAATATATCTTTTACAATATCATCGTAAGTTACAAGATAATACTCGACTTTTTGGTAGTCAAAGTATATAGTTGCAATATTTTAATTATATTCAATATATGTCGATTCATTTGCTATGTTTTCTTCTTAACTATACCAAAAAGTAAGATGTAGCCACACCTAGGGCATTCTTGAGACCTTAACAATGTTTTTATCCCATTGATGGTTGTTTTGCTAAAAAGTTCACTGCCACATTCTACGCAATAATATCTTAAAATGTGATTTACCATGAGAAATCTCAATCATAAATAGTAGCTAATAAACTGCCTTGCTCAGTTAGCTTATTAGCACAACCGATTTATTTAACTATAACAAGTCGCAATTAACAAAATTAGAAATAGACGGAAGAAATATTATGATAAACTTGTTGCCCAAATGTACTAGATGCGGTTCACCAGTTACTGATTCTGTGGAATACTAAATAGAAAAACATGAAAAAATAAAGACTGGTAATTATATCAATAGTGAATGGATATGCGATGATTGTCTTGGGGCAGAACACAAAGAAAAAGAGTATTATTCGTCATCGCAAACTAGTCAAAGCAACACTAATCAATGTGATAACATAGGAACAGCAAGCGAATCAGATGTTTCTCCAAATACTCCAAGAGCAGATGATTCCAACCTGTAATGATTATCTAAACTTTCAGTTATATTTCAGGTCTATTGGCCTAATAGCTAAAAGGAACAACCAGATGAAAAATAAGAAGATTTTTGTATAACTTTCAATAATAATTCTCATGGCAGTAGCATGTTTGGCCAGCATTGCTATATTTGCAGGTGGTATGGCAGCCTTATATGGATTAGATTGGTATAAAAATAGAAGAAGACAAAATAGAAAGTTAGCCAAAAAGCTAGTAGTACAGGAAGGTCGTACTACTACTACCAAAGAAGAGCAACAACCAATTGCTGAACAATTAGCTTAATTAACACCATCTATCTTAGGTCACAATCAAATGTATGTAGTGACTTCTGAGGTATATTATAATAATTGTGACTTAATTGAATAATTACGCAGATTGATATAACGTTCAATATGATGCATAGGTAGTAAATGCCTTGTAAGGGAATATGTATACGTCACAAAGCTTCTTATCGTTATGCTACAGGAAATAAACGTTGTCAAATATGTGACTTATTTATAAAATGGGATGGAGTGTTCTGTCCTTGCTGTAGCTCTAGGTTAAGAATAGGACCAAGAAACATAAGTTTAAGGCAAAATTAAGAATAAAACAAAAAGAAATGCAGATGCAAAAAGCTCAAAATAATAATAGTAATATTATATTGCATGCACAATTGCAGTCTTGAATTAAAAAAGTTTAATGATTTAAAGAGGCAGCGGGTTGATGATGGAATACCCGCCCGCTGCCTGAGTTCTGCCAACATAGAGTGTGGGAAACTAGCTAACTAGTTCTCTATTATGCAGATATCAATAATACATATTGAATAATTTAAAAATCTGGCTTAACATGGTTATCTAAAATTAATAACCCAGAGAATAGACGTCTATA
>JBJMFM010000191.1:0-6310 GCA_045808425.1 Nitrososphaeraceae archaeon
ATTGATGTAGTATGTTAAATTAAGCAGTAGTTTTCACTTCTGTAATCCATTCGCATTCAAAGCCATATTTATTATGATGATCTTCTATTGCACGTTTATTTGGTGCTTCAAGAAGGCAGTAAAATCTGTCTGCATCATGGTTATACATTAAGTTTATAGCTTTAACTTGAAATTCATCTGCTGGCGCATTTTGAAACTTTCTCAGCGATTCTTCATCCACTCCTTTTAAAGGATGAACATCAAGGAATCTGGGCATATATTGCTTTAGTTTATAATGTTTTTATTTAAACTTGTTGTCCTACTTCATCAAATGTAAAACGTCCTGCATATGACGATCAATATGATAGCTTCATTTTATAGACGATCAGTATGCCCTTATTCTTGTATCCAGAAATGAATATAATAAATGAATAGAATCTTATACTCTATATGTTAGGCACTAGCAGTTGATTGCCAATAAATTATTTATACTCAATCTTTTAGATGCAATCTACAAATTAGGAAGATACAAAACAATGATAACTTCAAACGGCAAGTCTATAGTGGTAGTCGACGACGAACGTGATATTGTTAATCAAATAAAGCGATCCCTAGAAGCTATGGACGGACTTAAGGTCTATACGTTTACTGATCCATTTGCTGCACTAGAACATTTTAATTCAGGTTGCAAAGATCACCACATAGTTATCTCAGATATCAGAATGCCAGGGATGAATGGCTATGAATTAGTAAAACAAGTAAGGAAAATCGATCCGCAAGTAAAGATAATACTTATGAGCTCTTTTGAGATAGATGATAATAATCTCTTAGATGTATTGCCAGAACACTCTACTTGTATTCAAATCCAGACTGAGTATGAGATGATATACGCCTGCAGCCTATTATGATATTTTTGGAAAGGGCATATAACCTTCACAAAGAAAAAATATACAGATTAGAACAATTTTTCGCCGGCCACAAAAACGACCACAAAAATATAGATGAAATTATACAAGAACAAAAGTAAATGGACTTTATAGATCAAGTAGCAATTTCTAAATTTATTTATAAGTACTAGATTCAGATTATAAAAAGTAGACGTATATATGCAACAAACTAGAGTTCCGACAATATCTATACGTGCGAATATATGGATTACTATACCAATAGCTGCTTTAATAGTGGCGATTCTGACTGCTAATTTTCTTCTTCTCAATTACGTGCATGTATTTACTTCTATGCTTTGGACTGGAACTGACATTTTTATGGCTTTTCTACTTGGGCCTATATTAAGAAATGTTAGCCCTTCTACACGTAAAGAAGTTATTTTTTGGCTTATGCCAAAGATGGTCTTTTACATGCCAACTGTTGCTGCTGTGACAACAACTGCAGGCTATTACCTTGCTTCTAGAATAGGTTTAATTACTTTGCATCCTCCTGTGGTATATTGGATATTTGCAGTTTTGGTTATCGTAGCAGCAATGCTTATACAAGGCCTAGGAATATTACTGCCTACTAACCTTCGAGTCTATTTTGAGTTGAGAAGGAATGAACCAGACATGTCAAAGATCCAGAAGCTCATGAGAAGATACGTTAAAGTAGTTGCTATGCAGGCAGTGTCTCAATTTATTATCATTTTTATTATGGCAGAGTTTGCGACTGGATTCTCACTTCGACTATAAAACTCTATATCTACTGATCGAAGCAATGAAAATTCTGCTAACATCAATATTTGTTCTGATATGTTCATGTCAAAACAATATTCATGTCATTTGGACCTAAAAATGCCATCGCAGTTGGAAATTGCAGTCCTTTAAAGACCACCTCCACCTTTAGATGAAGTCATTTATAGTTGATAATCCTCCTTTATCATTTGGGGATTGAGAATCCAAAGTATTAGCATCTGCAGCAGCAGCAGCAGCAGATTGATATTCAATCATCGTTAAAGTCAAAGTCAAAATTACGATTATAGATAATCTAGAAAATGATACTACTATATGCATTTAAACCAGACCTGGCTTTTCAACTTATCTTTTTTATCACGTTCTTCTAGAGTCATCACAATAACATAATTTTTGCATCATATAATCTCATATGGAGTTATGGTGATGGTGGAGATGTCAGTAAATGAATGCGATCCTAATACAAGGAGTACATTTTGCTAATGCAGTAAATTCAAAAGGAGAATCTTTCGTTAGCAGATCTCAGCTGAGTTTTCATTTGACTAAAGTCCTACGTGGTATTTTACCTTAGTTATTTGACTTAGATCGCTTATACCATCGAGTGATTGATCGCCACCCACGAAGAACTCAAATGATGCGCTTTGTCCTGGAGATAAGGTTGCAGGTGTAGGAGTTTCACGATCAAGACCTAGAGTTTTGTTGTTTAGTCCATATATTGTTGCAACCATTTGAATCACATCTAGTGTTTTTGTTCCGTCATTTCTTAGCTCTCCTACTATATGCATTGTACCTGTACTATCAACAAATTTGTTCGTGGCACCAGTCATTACAATACCCTTGAGATTTGGTGATACTTCGAGAACTTCTTTGAATGAAAATCCTGAACCTTTAGTTGTGCTGACCGTTGGTTCTTTTATAGAAAAAGATTTTAATAAAAAAGATATTACTTTTACAAAAATAGCGCTAGCAATTGCAGTAACTAGCGTAATGGTTGCAGTAGCAATAGCTCCAATAGTTCTAAGTCAGGCCCTTATTTTGATGCTGTTATTTCTTAGCGGCACCCATTCTAAGGACATCCACCTGACCGCTATGCAACCAATCCTTCAGCTCTTCATGACTTGGCTTTGCATCATGCTTGCCTGCTAGATGGAGATGTAAAAGAACGTAGTTAACCTGATTTAGTAACGGTTTGTTTCCTTCATCTCCCTTACGCGTCTTATTCCTTAAGTCTTCAGGAACTGTCCTCCACCAATCTTCGAAGCTCCTCTTTCCTGATGTGCTTGGTCTTTGACCATGTCCTTTAGGTAATGTCATAAATATAAGTTCTAATAATGCTATTTTAGGGTTACTCGCATCTCTTCTTGATTGAATAAATTACCCTCTTTAGACTGTAAAAGATAAAAATGAAAGGTATTTTTAGAATTAAAAGACGAGGAGTAAACAAGTTCTTATGGGATGTTCAGGATGGAATTATGGTGAGACTCCAAATAAAGGAGGATGGACTGGTCTATTTTATCTATTAGATCAACTTCTCTAGAACACTAGTTGGTAAATTGATCAACTGTTTATTTGTCAAGAATGATATTATTATGACTAAAACTAATAGTGAACTTCTTAAGCAAATCTACTCCCAACAGACTTATTTGATTACTCTCATCATTGGCCATACTGATAGTAGTGGGTGGCGGCGGCATGACATGTATATTTCCAACATACTCCAATATAGACGTCCCTTCGGAATTAAATAAAATTTCGACACCAGGTAGTATATATGGTATAAATGCTCTAACTCCATTTATCGTCTGTTGATCTGATTTCTGAAGACTTTTATTGTTACTATAATCAAGTCCTATTCTTAGTGCATCCAAGTGACTAATAATAGTTACAGAACAACCGGTATCCACACAGAATCTTATCGGCGAATATATCCTATTAGATCTGCTCATTATAATAGCGTTGACATAACCTAATCCACCAATGCCAATATCTCCAACTATTTTTTTAGTATCAGTCATCATCATTCTTCATTTCCATAAATTTTCCCTATGAAGAATACTCTTATTGTATCTCCTGCAAATCTTTGCTTTAGTTTATTTATTATAAGTCGTTCATAATCTATATCATGATCTATTACTTTGGAATCGTTAATTGCGACGTATTCGCCTTTGTATTTTGTATGTAAGTCATTGTAATGATCTCTAAACCATTGAAAGTTCTTGTTAAATTTCTCTAGTTTGTAAATATCTTCTTGTTGCTGATGATGATAAACTATAGCCAATTAATTAATTAATTCATCCTCTTGTTATTATTTAAGTGATTAATATGATATGCTCTATACACTTACTTTATCTAGCATCCTCAGGAAAGGAAATACAGTGCATCCTATTATCTATATTTTGGGTATGCGAATATCCTATTAAGAAAAATGGAAAAGGTTCCAAGGAACAGTGGTAGGAATCCCGCAATACCATCATCTTCAATACTATCAATAATTGCTGGATCGCTGATAATTATAGGCGGCTTCTTAATACCTCTGACTATGATGCTAGGTATGTCAGGCCATTATGGTATGAAGATGTCTAGATTTGGCACTGGTGTAATGACGAGAGGCTCGTGTGGAATTATAAGAGGCGGATGTGGAATGATGATGATTCCCTTACAGCCCTTAACATGGTGGACTGCAACGGCAGTTATTCCTGTCTTCTCAATAGTCACTGGTGTAATTCTGATAATTGGTGGATATTCAATTTATAAAAGTCCAGAAAGTGAAGGTAAGTGGGGAATACCAATACTGATCACATCTATAGTTAGCTTATTTGGCATGGGTGGTTTCTTAATTGGCTCTATACTTGGGATAATCGGTGGAATAACAGCTTTGACAAGGAGGTAATAAAAGAAAGAATAATGACTGAAAACATAACGACCCAAAGTTATTGTGAGAGGTATGTGGAATTGATGTAGATTCGCACTCTAATCTAAGCTAAAATGTGAAGAACAAATAATACTTTTAGTGCAACTAAATAATGAGAAAGAAGCAAGAAATGTTTGCGTTAGATCCTACATTATTACTGTTTTTTCTAATTGCTTTTATATCAGAAGTTATTGGTGCCATTGCAGGGTTTGGTTCTTCTACCATCTTTTTACCTTTAGCGTTATTTTTTGTGGATTTTAAGACTGCATTAATACTAGTAGCAATATCACATTTAATCGGAAACATAGGAAGAATCAATTTCTTTAGACATGGATTAGATAAGAAAATGATAATTACATTTGGCATTCCAAGCATACTTCTAAGTTTTTTAGGTGCTTCTCTTGTTGGAATACTGCCACAAAGTATTTTGCAAATTATCCTTGGAATATTTTTAATAGCATTCTCTGTCTTATTCTTGCTTAAACCTTCACTAAAATTTGCAACAAATACAAGGACAACAATTACAGGTGGCGGTATTTCTGGCTTCATTACAGGTATAGTAGGAACTGGTGGAGCATTGAGAGCTATATTTCTCACTGGATTTAATTTAGAAAAGACAAAATACATGGCAACAGCAGCAGTGATAGCATTAGCGACAGATTCTACTAGAATCCCATTATATCTATATCAAGGATTTCTATTACCACAATACTACTACTATATACCTATATTTTTTGTTACTGCAATAGGAGGATCATTTCTTGGAAGAAAAATAGTTGGCAGAATAAACCAAACCACATTTAAAAAAATAGTTCTATTATCTATAATATTGGTGAGTATAAAGTTCATAATAGATGGAAGTAGCAGCATTTTGAAATAGGTATGTTTTGATTAGTTTTCCTGTGGGCCACATACAAATATTCTTTATCATTTAGATGAACTCCATTTCCTCATCCATTGTAATAAATCAATTATAGATTCCACAAGTTCTTGCCCTTTGTCAGTTAAATTATATTCAACCCTTGGAGGAGTTTCATTATAGGATTTTCTCTCCAACACGCCGATTCTTTGCAGTTCCTTAAGTCTGGCAGCTAAGGTTTTGCTACTAAATCCTTTCAAAATGTGTCTGAACTTGATATATCTAACTGGATTTGTGGTGCAGCACAGAGGAATCAGAATTTCAAGTGTGCCTTTTCTTGTGATTAATTTCCTGAGTTTAGCTGTCTCTTTCATAAGTATATCTGCATCATAGCCATTGAAATCACATGGTTGTTCATTATGTATGAGCGGTAATTTTGTTGTTGGAGCGCCTTCGTGTCTTCTTCCAATTGTTTCCATAACTACACTTACTTTACCTAGGTTCTCTTGACAACTTAAATAGTTTCCTTTGTAAACATATCAATGATGCAAGAACAAGAGCAACACATTAAAGAAAAAGTAAAAACGAGATATGGGAAGATAGCGTTAACGGGTAATTCTGATTGTTGCTGTGTGCCCGGAGAATGCTGCAGCGATAATAATAGCAACAACCGTCCCTCTGCCATAGAGTCAACTAGACTCATTGGCTATGATACTAAAGATATTGATTCCATTCCTGAAGCTTCTGTGCTCGGAGTAGGATGTGGCGCGCCTACTAAGTTTGCTGATATCAGAGAGGGAGAAGTAGTCGTAGATCTAGGTTCTGGTGTAGGAATTGATGTATTCCTATCAGCCAATCAGGTTGGAAAATCAGGCAAAG
>JBJMFM010000192.1:0-3242 GCA_045808425.1 Nitrososphaeraceae archaeon
CTTATTGTTAGAGTTTTTGGATTACCTTGTTCAACTGAGTGTAATAGTTGATTAAATCTATTCTGTTTGCCATTTATCATATTTCTTAGAATTAGTACAGTAAATTTTTTGCCAATTATCTTAAATGTATTTTCTATTGGACAGGCTTTCAACTTTACGTGATCCACTGGGTTGATTATTTGTTCAACTGTTTTTTTAGTAGTAGGAGTATTAGTGGTGGTAGTAGTAATAACTGATCTATCAGACATGTCTTGCCTACTCTTTATAAAGCAGCATCAGCCTATAAAGTTACCTTTGTATAGGTAGTAACACGATTACCAAGTGGTAACTTAATATCTAGTAGGTAACTATCATATTTATATATAGTTACTACATTATAGTTACCTATGGTAAGTTATCTAAATATAGTTTCGAAATTGGATAAAGACAATAATCACGATAATAAGCTAAAGCTCTCATCTAATTCACAACTAGCACCTGTATGCTCTATATGCAAAAGTAATCAAATAATCACAGATTCTGATTCTGGCGAGCTTATATGTAGTAAATGTGGCCAAGTAATCTCAGATAAAGTTGAGCAGGAAGGACCTGAATGGCGTAATTTTGATCTATTAGCGTCCTCTATGGGCCAGTCAAATGGCAGCAATAGTAGAAGCAGAGTAGGGATGTCTACATCACTAGCTAGGCATGATATGGGATTGTCAACAATAATAGGAAGGACAGATAGAGATGCTAGCGGACAGAAAATAGATGCAGCAATGCGCACTACGATGGATAGATTGAGGTTCTGGGATTATAGGACACAGATTCGCAGTGCTACTGATAGAAATCTCAGAAATGCCTTTTTCAAGCTTGACATATTAAAGGACAGATTAGGACTATCAGATTCAGTAGTTGAAAAAGCTGCTTATATTTATAGAAAGACTCAGGAAAGAGGATTAGTGCGAGGACGTACGATTTCAGGTGTTTTAGCTGCTGCAATATACATAGCTTGTAGAGAAATGGGAATATCAGGAACACTAAAGGATATAGCCGCGTACAGCGACGTTAAGCTCAAAGAAGTCGCTAAAAGTTATAGACTGCTATGTATCGAACTCGACCTTAAAGTTCCAATAGTCGACCCAATGAAATATATTGCAAAAGTGGCAAACAAAGCTAACCTAAGTGAGAAAACAAAGCGACAAGCCGCAGAGATAATGAACAATATTACTAAAAGAGAGATATCTGCTGGTAAAAATCCAATGGGACTTGCAGCATCTGTACTATATATGTCATCATTGAAGACTGGAGAGAATATAACTCAAGGTCATCTTTCAGATGCAGCAGGAGTGACAGAAGTAACTCTCAGAAACAGATACAAAGATCTAATGAATCGTCTTGAGTTAAACTAGAGGTATATACGAGTACATCTCTGTCTATACGGATGCATTAACAAGACTAAAGCCATTGTATGACCATATAAAATCTACTATCAAGTGCACTTGATGTCAATTATATCTACTGCTACTACTATCTTCAAAGTGATAAAACTTTAGTGCTAGCCTGAAAGCATCAAATATATCGTTGTAAGATGTTGACTCTTTACCTAATGTTCCATCATTATCCACAGCTGTTCTAAGTGAAGTTATTAGCTTGTCAAACCTGTCTGGATTGATAGCAATTCTCCCACCTGTCTCGAATATCATCTTGCAATGTCCTAACATAGCTTTATGATCTGTGTTGAAATTAACAGGAACAATCCGCATGTTCTGACTCCAGTTACCACCTAATTTCTCTGATTTGTATCTATCAATCACTTTATCATAATCAGGGTCTTCACCTATCTGCAGTTTTAACGATCTGATAAAGGAAGGATTGGCGCCGTCTATGTATACCTTGTCTACATTATATTTTCTCATCAATCCATATATGGTATACTTTTGACACAGAAAACTGCGCATTAATGTTCAAAAAGTTCAATGCTGTATATGGAAGCAGCTTTGCAGACGAATAACAGAAATAACTTCATGTGATGCCTGAGCATTTTATTATTAGCTGTCTTCTGATGTTGCTGTTTTTTACTAAAAAACTTGATTTATTGTTGTTTCTCCCCTTTTCTCTTCTTGCTGCTCTTCTTCTAGTTGATCTTTGTCGTCGTTATAGTTGGGCTCATTCGATTCATTTTCATCTTCATCGCTACTACTAGAAGGAGGCCTGCATTTTGCATTTTAGATATTTCAGGAAGGCCCATAACAAATTTAGAGCCTCTGATGGCTGC
The DNA here is from genome assembly GCA_045808425.1 of Nitrososphaeraceae archaeon. Classification (GTDB taxonomy): domain Archaea; phylum Thermoproteota; class Nitrososphaeria; order Nitrososphaerales; family Nitrososphaeraceae; genus JAFAQB01. Next base: position 2,258 of record JBJMFM010000192.1, read on the forward strand.
AGGAGGTCATAGCGTTATTATCAGTGGCGACCTCAAAGAATTTCTGCACGTACATCCTACTGAAGAAGTAGATCTTAATTGGCATGGTGGTCCAGATATATCATTTAAGACTAGCTTTCCAAAGCCCGGCTTGTATAAGGCATGGGGACAATTCCAGCACCAAGGAATAGTAATTACTGCTACAGGATTCGTCCTAAAAGTTGCCTAAAATTTATTTGAGCCTCTTAGCGATGAAAATCAAATGAAATTGAAAGTCGTAATACAAAGAGGAAAGACTACGATGAAAGTGCTGTCATGTACTGTAGCTGCTATTTTGTTGGCGTCTGCATCAGCTCTTGTTTTTACATGTTATCTTTTTACCACAAGTGCTTATTCTCAGATAGAGCCCTCCACCTCCTCATCAAGTTCCCTGTACAAAGATATCGTTATTGGCAGTAGTAGCAGCGAACAACAAATGCAGCAATCACAATCGCCTAAAGTGATCGAAGCCTTAGGCCATTTTGCTAATAATCTGATAGAAAATGCATCTGTAAGTTGGATACAAGGCGGTTTGTGGCATCTGGCAGTCTATAACTCTTCTTCATCCTCATCATCTCCAAACAGTACTAACAGTGCTAAAGCTGTATTTTCAGCAAATTTTACTATGGTAAAACCAGATGGAACAGAAACCCATGAACATTCAGTCAGCAATTTTACATCCAATGATGTAATAATAGCAGGTGGCGATATGATTATAACAGGAATTGGAAATATCTATGAGAATACTGTATTGAAGTATAGACAAGTTCCTATTACAGTACATCTTATGGGAAAAGAGCATGTGCTTGGCTTAATTCTAGATGCTGTGAAAACTGATAGACATTTTGTAAGTAATCATGAAATGTTTGGTACCTTAATAAAAGGTACTGGCCTTGAGAAAATAGAAAAGACATTACCGCAGCAGAAAAACAATAAAAGTATGAACATGAATGGGATGACTATGTAG
>JBJMFM010000193.1:0-5363 GCA_045808425.1 Nitrososphaeraceae archaeon
CTTGATACGTCTGTTAATTGATGCTAAAATTGCATGACTGCCATATACCACGAAATGTTCGCCAAACAGAATAATCTTTCCTGGTGCTGATGCTGCGGCTGAGGTTTTCCTCAAACTCATACAAATATAATAGACGAGTAGCCAACGACGGCGCTCATGTCTCCTGTAACGTTGCCACTTGTGGCATACTTTAACAATTGACCTTTGGTTGCACCTAAATCCTTTACTGCTTTCATTACTGAAGCAATTGCACCGTATCCACAAGCAGATACAGCAAGTCTGTCCAATACATCATAAAACTTTGAAACATCTAGAGATAAAATGGTATTTATCAATTCGCGATCTTTTCTGTGGGCTTCATCATTTGATTCATAATGAGTAAAGTCAGATGATGCAATAAGTAATGCATTATTAGTATTTGCTATTGATTTGGCCATGGACTCACCTATGTCTATTGCTGTTTTAATATCTTGCATTATTAGTATAATTGGGACAATTCTGATTTTTTTATTTTTCTTGATATATTGGAGAAAAGGAATCTGGACTTCTAAACAATGATCTCTACTGTGAGCAAAATCATCGAAATCTATAATCCCGGACTTGGAGATTTCTGATACCAAATCCGGATTGATTTCAATTCCTCCTAATGGAGTTTCCCATACTCCATTTCGCATTGTAGCTACTCCGGTGCCAATTCCGTAGTGGTTAGGACCTATCATAACCACATTATCAAAGTCCATAGACGATACTTCATAAAATCCATTTGCAGCAACAGCACCAGAGTAGACATATCCCGCATGAGGCGAGACAATTCCATAAATTCTGCGTTTAAATTCAGAGGGCGGAATCTTGCCCGGTCCAAATTTTTGATCTCTAAATGATTGTTCGATTAATCGCTGAAGTTCTAAAGGTTCGCTTGGATAGAATATCCCAGATACGGCAGGAAGTCTGCTAGGGTTACCACTCAAGATAGTTCCTCGACTAGCTTGGTTTCAAAATCATCAATTGACATTCTCATTTCACTGTCAGACCTGATCGTACCCTGTCTCTTTAATACTTCCCTTGCCAGAAGCCAATATATAGTAGCAAGAGCTTTTCGTCCCCTGTTATTTGCAGGAATCACCAGATCCACTTTTGAAGTTACATTGTCACTATTGGATATTGCAATTACCGGAACACCTGCTCTTGTAGCTTCTAATACCGCTTGCTGATCTGCCTGTGGATCAGTAACAATTACGATCTCCGGTTCCATATATTTTGGCAAAGATGGGTTTGTAAATGTGCCTGGCATAAACCTTCCAAATATACTTGTAGCACCAGTGAGTTCACAAAACTTTTCTACCGGTGTTTTACCATATTCCCGCGCAGAAGCAACTGCAACTCTGGAGATATTAGCACGGCCGATGAATTTGGCTGCTACATCAATTTTTGCTAAAGTCTTACTAATGTCAAGAATATACAAACCTTCTGGGTTAGCACGAACAATAAATTGTGTCATATATTTTGTTTTTACTGGCGTGCCAACACGGATACCAGTAGATAAGATCATTTTTTCTAAATTATTGGCTTCTGATGTGTAGCTACCGCCCTCCTGAGTTTCAGGGGGAGAAGAGATTGAATCTTCAGTAGGCACCTCATCATTATTAGGTTCTTCATGTTTTTGAACAGGAGAATCTGCATTTTGAACTTCTTTATCATCACTCATTTTATGTAGAGGACAGATCAGCCATACCTTCTATTAAATCATACTCTCCAATACGTAAAAGTTCGTTTAATTTTGCAATACGTTCGCCGCCAAGAACTCCTGACTTTAACATTTTAGAATTTGTAGCTATTGCAATATGTGAGATATGGGAATCTGAAGATTCGCCAGATCTATGAGAAGTTATAATTTTGATGTTATTCTTCGCGCATACGTCAGCAAATTGCATCGCATCATAAAGAGTTCCCGTTTGATTAACCTTCAAAATTGCACCACTGCAAGATTTGTACTTTGCCGCTTCTTTGACTCGTTTTGCATTTGTAACTAACATATCATCGCCGCTAACTAGGCACTGTGGATTCTTTTTGGCTATGACAGCCATGCTTTCGAAGTCTTCCTCATGGACAGGATCTTCTGAATAAATCAGTTTGTATTTGTTGATTAGATCATTAACAAAATCAATTTGTTCTTCAGTATCGCGTATTATTCCCTGCCTAGCATAATCGTAAACCCTCTTCTTTTCATCCCAAAACGAGGAACTTGCAAAATCAATTCCAAGCGATACATCTTTGCCAAGAGCAAAACCACAATTTTTAACAGCTTTCTCCAAAATTTCAAATGCCTCATCGTTATTTAAGTTTGGAGCCCACGCACCTTCATCCCCTCTACCATATGTGAAGTGTTTATCAATAGATTCAATAACTTTGCGAACTTGTTTATGTACTCCAAAATTAATTTCTAGAGCTTCCAAGATGTTGCTTGCTCCGATGGGACAAACCAGAAATTCTTGTATGTCCGGTGTGCCGGGACCAGCATGAGCACCACCGCCTAAAATATTGCCAAGTGGAAAAGGATATCTATAAGGTTTTGTTGATTTTAATAATTTGAAGATAGGAACATCTAATGCTTTTGCTGCAGAATCAATAGCTGCAATGCTCAAGGCGTAGGCAATAGATCCGCCAATTTTACTATATGTTTCAGTATCATCAATGTCTCTCAAAACATCAAAAATTACCTTTGGATCTTCCGCATTGAGCCCAATGAATTTTTTTGAATTCGCATTGAATACTTCTAATGCTTTTTCAGGATTGTCATTGGGAAAACTCTGAGCTTCATGTTTTCCTATACTCGCACCTGATGGTGCACATGCTCGTCCAAAGTATTTTCTATCTGAAACAACATCAATCTCTATAGTTTTGCTTCCTCTGCTGTTGAAAACAATTCTTGCTTTGAGTGATGTAATTGAAGGCATCTACTTTATTATTATTATTATTATTATTCCATTTCTGACTGGATTTCAGACATTCTTCGCCTCAAAGCTTCATAGTATGGTATCACTTGATATATTGTCTCTACAGTTGAGGTGAACATCCTTCTACAACAGTACCGCTTTATGTTTAATGAATCCATTACTTTGCCTGGATCTTCTCCAGCTTTTATTCTAGCTGAATATTCTGCATGTTTATTTGCAACCAAATTACCACAGGTAAAGCATCGTACCGGGACTAACATCTATTTTAAAATAATTTAAAGTCTTATAAAAACTATCGCTAGTATTTAGTGTATTCGAGATATGCCTTTGGCTAAAGTTGCAGTCTTCTTTTTAAATATAATACATCAAATCCGACCAATTATTGATTGAACACTTTCAATAAAGTAGTAAGTTGTATTAATATAGGGGTAACTGGGTTGTCTATAATTCATAATATTCAAATTAGTGCTATGAGGCCATTCAAACTGCGAGCGGGAGTCGCCCAGCTTGGTCAAAGGCGTAAGACTGAGGCTCTTATCCCTCAGGGGTTCATGGGTTCAAATCCCATCTCCCGCATTGTATCACAGGTATAATTGCGTTGTTACATGCATTATACATATGGATAAAAGTGTCTGTTGCTCATTCAATAGGTACTATGAAAAGGATAGCACAAGCTCTGGCTAACCTCTGATAGACAGCTATATTCTAAAATATACAACAAGAACACAGTTCTGTTTTAATCAAGTACATAAAAAGCACAAGAGCTTGGTAACAAGTACGTGCTTTTTTATATGTTTACTGAAGCTCAGATGAAAGAGTGTTTAGTGAGTCGCAATTCTCTGATGGCGGTAGCTATGCATATGCATTTTTCTGACAAAAACCTATATGATGCCCTTTTCAAGCTCATGGTTAAAAAGACAAGTTTGTGTTAGCACTCCAATGGATAAATGCATCACTCTTATATTGAAGCCTGATCTGATATACAAAACGTAAAACTTAAGTGTTGTGATGATATTACCTTTCTTTTAATGACGTTGAGCCTAAATTGTAAAGATGCTGGAGATCCCATATGCACACATACCATGTATGGTGAAACAGAAGAAGAACTATTACAGAATGCCAAGAAACATGGAATAGAAGTTCATGGATATACTGAAGAAACATGGAATGAAGAAATAGCAAAAAATAGAGATCATTTCATGAAGCTCATTAAAACAGCTTAACCGACAAGTCTTTATGCTCTTTTTTCTTTTTGATTAACAGGTTAACAATATATATTTTGAAATCTAAATCACAGTATTCCCCCTTCTAAAACAGGCCCTAAACCTATTCAAAAGCCACATATTCCAATTTATTTTGGTGGATATGTTCGTAACACATTTGCTCCTGTTGCTAAATATGCCGATGGTTGATTGGCCTCAATTGGTGGACCTTTTGGTTTCTTAGATAATAGTAAAAAATCATTAAAAGACCAAGTGGCTAAGAGAATAGAACCTTCATGACATTAAGGTTCTTACTTTGAAATTTCTTCACTTATCAGAAGGGAAAAATAGTAGCGGAAGTGAACAACAACAATCTCAAAGGTTTCCATTAACGGAAACTATTGAAGAAATAGGCAAAGATATTCAAAGAATCAAAGAAATGAACGTAGGGCACATATGTTTGCATTTGTAGGTTTGGAATTGGATAAAGTAATTGATATTGCAAAGCAACTTGAAAGATATGTCAAATAAAAAGAGCAAATAGGAAAAGAGTAACTTTTCAACGTACCTTAGGAACTAAAAAGAAGAATGGTGAATTAATTATTTACTAGCTTTTTAAATGAACCGTCTTTGGCTGTAACGACTCCAGTTTCTACCAATGGCCTTTCTCCTAATGCTTTCTCTATTGCCTTATTGCTTAATTGTACATCTCTTTGATTTTGTTATGATGTTGCGGTTTGTAATTGACGATTTCCGCTGCCTGTGCGCAATCTATGTTAGTGCCTTTGCAATTTGATTTCAATGGTCTTACTTTCACTTTATTGCCGTTCTCGTCTTTTACGGTGATGATTTTTTTGGTCTTTGATGGATTTTCATTGTTAGAGCTGGAAGTAGGATTCTTATCGTTGTCGTCTATTGCGAATGCTTTCATTGCAGGTAGTAACAACACCTATGCAAAAAACACAACCAAAAATATGGTGTTCATTTCTTACTCCGCCTCTCCTCGTTCCAATAAGGGCGTTTGGACTGTCAACTTCTTTTTGGTAAAGTCGATAATTGAGACATTACCATCCCCTGCTGCAGATTTAGCGAATGCGTTTGCAAACATCGACAGCATTGCTGCTCTAAAATAACGAACTATCATTTCCTTATTGCAGGCTTAGACCGTCTGTCTGGCGGAGGTTTACTTTCTACCAAATCACCTATT
>JBJMFM010000194.1:0-9535 GCA_045808425.1 Nitrososphaeraceae archaeon
TGATTTATTTAAGATAAGCATTAAGAATATCAAACATGGTGAAGTTAGTCATTTATGTATTATTAATCTATATTCATCATAACTAAACTATAATAAAGAATAACTGAACAGTGAGGCAAAAAAAAGAAAAAGGTGAACCACTATTAGTGCGTGCAATCAACATGGAGATTTGAGGAGGTTCCTATAGAAAAAAATAGACATAGCAATTAGAGCATATAGAAGAAAGATAATTTATGATGATGATTTTATAAGGACAGTTGTTTTCTTCTTCTTCCTCTTAAGAAGTACTATTCTCTTCTTCTTGCAATATTCTCTCTTATCAAAACCTCCTCTAATTCAAGTAATACGTAATTCTTTGCGTAGTAGGTATTGCTATTCTTCTCTCTTTCTAAAGAATTATTGTTCTGCTTAACTCTTTGATTCTCTACGTTCGCGTGGCTTCAGATAATATTCAAGGAGCTCTTGTTAAATTACTTTGTACTATGAATTTGAGATTCCAATAGTATGTCCCATCAATGTTTCTATATTTATCATTTATTCCTACCATTTTTCCAATTCGTATTAAGCTTCCAGTCTTCTGAAAGTAAAACATTCTTAGTTAAAAAAAATGGAGTTGACTGATCATATTCTCGTGCAGAGAGTAATTGATCTTTCTCTTATGACTGTGATTAGCCAAACACTTGACTATAGCAGTCCGTTACTTCAGCTTGTGTGAGATCACCGTCTTCTGCAGCACCAGATTCACACTTAGACAACTTCTTCAAATCACTTGAAGAGATGCCACTACTATCTTGAGCACCACTGCTATCTTGAGCACTTGATGGGGAATTGTCTTGAGGACTCAATCCGGAGACGCCAAGATTATCCACATTTGGCCTTGGACCACTTATTTTGTCTTTACCGTCAGACAATGTTTTATACGTATCATCTTCTGACCTTTGACTTTTTTTGGCCGCAAATGCAGAGCCGACAAAACCACTCGCAACTATAAGCGATGAGGCTATGGCAATGGCAAACAGAGCGGCCGTTGTTCTCTTAGTAAACATTAACACTGCTGATAACATGCTACATTTTTAAGAAATATGAAAGTAAATAACGTCCGTTATATATCTAAGATACTTATCGATAACGCTTCTGTTAACTAGTAACGATCCAAAGTCCAATTAGATTCACTCTGCACATATTAAAAACTAATCAAAAAAATTGATATTACTACACATACTATAATATTCTACTCTTCGGATACATAAAGTAATTGGAGAATCAAGTTTGTACTACTGCTGATGATATCTTCCATTGGGCAGTCAGCGAACTCGCTTTTTGAATGGGTCGCTCTTGTAATCTGAATATTATTTGAGTCAGTGATTGTGAATCAAGTTTGACATAATCTTATGTTCAAAAGATGAAGTCTTCTCGTCTACCGTTGGTAGCTCTAATGTTTTTACCGATATAATATATTTTATATCTTATCCTTATTTAGTTTCCCATTGGTTTGCAGAAACGTCTGCTAAAGAATCAACTATAGGAAAGTATTATTTGGTAAATGTAACTACTCTTATCATATGAAATATTGAATACAGGCCATTCACCTGTACATATTAGAATATTTTGTCATCATCCAACTCATCGTAGATGTACCTCTTTCTACATATATATACTCTGATATCTTTACTCTGCATTTAATATCAAGAAGGGTTTTTTTGTTCTCTTACCTCTTACATCTCTTACATTTAAGAGATTTAGACTGAGGATTCAATGAACTTAAAGTACACAGTTGTTTTCGAATTAAGAAATCAAATTATGCTGCTGCTACGTCGTCTATAGGACAATAATGTTTATACAGTATGGCCACAGCGAGGAATGGGAGTGAAGCAAGCAAACAAACAAAAAGTCTATAAGATGTGGTTTATTGACTTCTACTATCTGATATGTCACAAGCCGAGCCATCTCCAACATTTCTGAAGTATAAATCACTAGAAGATATTCTCAAAGTCATAGTATACTCTGCACAGTCAGCGATTGGCTTAACTCCAATGCTTTATCATATTGCTTATAACAACCAGCAGATAATCTTTATTCTTACAGGGACGATTGGCGGTAGTACAATACACTACATTATACTCGATGAAAAGCCAACAAAAAAATTCATAGAGCTAAAACGACTAACAGGCGAATTCCAATTTGTAGATAGGATAGGAACAGATACACAATCATTGTATGTTCCTGTTCTAGAACTCGAAACATCTACACTAAAATTTCCATAGGCATCTACTATCAATTTTGTTATGATAACGAGTTATCAACGTCCATAATATCTTAACGATTTGCAAAGTATTACATTAAAGATTATATCATCTAATCCCATCTAATTTCAAACTTGCAGAACTTGTGGATTATTCAATTGTAACACAGAGGACACGTATACAACGAGAAATTGTAAAGAGAGAGAACAATACAACTTCTGTCTTCATCTCAGTATGGATAGAGGTTATTTGATTCCGAACCAGTACTGTCGGTGGCAAGTATGCGAATTGTAGCATTATGATAATATCACTGTCTATGTTATTATAATATATAACATTCTATTCTCAAACTATGTTCTCACACATTTGTTTGAAATACATACCGCTAGGCTGCCTACTTTAAACTGCTCAATAGATCTTTTACACTGTATGTATTTACTACGTCTGATGTTTCTGCCCAACCACGTCTTGCCTGTGCTATCCCAAATCTCAAAAACTCAAAATGAATAGGATGATGGGCATCAGAATCAATAGCAAATCTGACGTCTCTATGAACAGCCATTCTAACATACTCATCTTTCAAATCAAGACGGTCATAATATGAATCAATTTCAAGTATTGTATCAGTATCCTTTGCTACATCTATTAACTTTTCAATATTCACAGCATAACCATCCCTTTTATTTATTAGTCTACCTGTGGGGTGGAATATGATATCAACACTAGGGTTTCGTGCTGCACTTATTAGTCTCTCTGTTTGCACTTCAATTGGTTGTGCGAAATTAGAATGAATTGCTGCGCCTACTAAATCAAGTTTATCTAATATATTACTCGCTATGTCAAGCGACCCATCCTTTAGTATATTTACCTCAGCAGCTGATAAAACTCTGAAATTTTCTGATTGAACGATCGCTGCATCTTCCTGTTGTTGTTGTTCTTCTTCTTCTTTTTTCGACATGTCATAGCATCTTTGCCTTAGCCTATCATTTATTTCGCTAATTCGATTAGCTTGATCTAGCAACTGTTTTTCATCAAGTCCATTTGTTAACTTCAAACTCTTTGTATGATCCGTAATGGCGATATATTCAAGTCCGAATCTTTGTTTTGCAGCTATAGCCATATCTTCTATAGACGTTGTTCCATCTGTACTATCACTGTGAACTTGTAAATCTCCTCTTAAATCATTGTATTGTATTAATTTTGGAAGTTCACTCTTCGGCTTTTTTGCTAATTCGATTTCTCCTGTATTTTCACGCATCTCTGGAGGAATCCAGTCCAACCCTAATTTATTGTAAATATCCTCTTCAGTACAGCCTGCAATTTTGTTATGATAATTATCAAATACACCCCACTCGTTTAGGTGAAGATGCTTTGCAAGTGCTAGTTTTCTTAACGCTACACCATGTTCCTTATTACCGGTAAAATATTGCAATGCCGAACCAAAACTTTCCTCAGAGACAACGAGTAAGTCTGCGTCCATTCCATTATTCAATCTTACAAATGCTTTACTTTGCCCCTTGGAGAGAACTTCTTCTACCTGGGGCATAGACACAAAGTAGTCCATTACATTTTCTGGATTGTCAGACACTACCACATAGTCAATATCTCCTATTGTTTCTTTCATCCTTCTAAAAGAGCCTGCTGCAACTGCTTTTTTTACTCCCTTAAAATTTAGCAGGCCAGCCTCTATTTGCTTTACCAAAGGATAAACCTCGCCTATGAGGTATCTACCTTTTCTTCTCTTAAATAATTGAATTTTCTTTATAATTAACTCTTCTTTTTTTTGTGAAAAACCCGGGATACCCCGAAGCCGTCCTTCTGATGCGGCTCTTTCTAAATCAGGTAAATCTTTTATGTGCAGGTTGTCATAAAGAGTCTTGATGGTTCTGGGACCTATACCTTCTAACTCATAAAACTCATCAATGTTTATAGTGGTTTTAGACTTTAGTTCTTCGAAATATTTTATTTTTCCTGTAGTCAGATATTCCTGAATTTTTGAACCAATAGCCTTTCCAACAGATGGTATCTGTAGTAGACCACCTAGTCCTTCCTTTTTATATATTTCATCGATATTTGAAGATAAAGTTGCAATTACATCAGATGCTCTCCTATACGATCTAGCTTTGAAGGTTGTGTTAGATCTATTTTTAGTATTGTTGTTCTTAGTGGTGGAGATAGCCCTGATGTTATTATTATTATTGTCATGGTCACCGTTGCTCTCTTCCTCCATTTCAAGTAAAAATGCAATCTTAAGAAGAATTCTGGCAACCTCAGCATTTTTATTCATGTTCTCACCTTGTTGTAATACATACAGAGATAGGCAATAAAATACATACCTGACATTGCATTATTATTATTTTATTATTACTATTATTATTGTTATTCTGTAATCTTACAAGAAATCTTTCTTCAATCAAAGCCAAGACCAAGACGGCATATTTCGCAACTGGCACTGTTTTCTAATAATAGATCGTGCTTTTTCTGAAGCTTCAAATTCGTTATAATTGCTACTTGAAAGAAACTGCAGCAGCAAATCTTCGTAAAGTCTTTTTGCGCGTTCTTCGGTAAATTCTTTATACTTTTTGGTTAGTTCTTGTTGATGCGTTTTATTATCGCTAATGTTATTACTAGTATTATTGTTGTTGTCAGGTTTATAGTCATTAATACTATTTATTCCGTGAAGTCCTTTTAACTCAGCATATTCTTTTCTGCACTCAGTACATGTATCGTCAAAAAATTTTGTATGAATACAGCAAGTCGTCATTTGATTAATAGATAGATTTGGTTCTATAATAGCCGATGATAATTAATGTTGTTTTAATGCTCTAATGGATTTTAGCCAAATAACTATTACAATAGTCCCGATCTTGTAATAATATATATTCCACCATATATGGTTTCAGATGCAATGAATTGCCAAAGAAACTTTATTAGTAATATATATAATGGTGGATTTCAGTGTTGCAAATAGCATAGATAGGTATCCAAAGAAATGGCATCTAAGATTAACAATCTAGTTACCATATGATTGAAAATCTTTTTTCCCGCAATAACTATGACAAATAGACATTTTTTATAAGTGTATGATATAATGAATATATCCTAATACTGATTTATAAAAACGACAAAAAGCCTATTAATTGCTTTATAGGATTATGTAGTTGTAATATGCATGCCGATCTATCATATAGTCATGCAAATTCAGCTGCTGTAGCCCATGTGGAGCATGGGTGTGCTTGTCTCTATAATAATGTGATAGTGTTTTGCAAAGAAATGGCAATAGGGACAAAAATATGACGACACAAGCAAAAAAAGCAAGAATTTTAGTCGTAGATGACGAAGTTGATATTACTCTTTCAATAAAAACGGTATTAGAGGGAGATCAGTTTCAAGTTGATTCATTCAATGATCCTGTTGCTGCATTTAACAATTTCAAAGCTGGCTTTTATGATCTTCTCATACTTGATATTAAAATGCCAAAAATGAACGGCTTTCAATTATATAGAGAGATCAAAAATATAGATGATAAAGTCAAAGTATGTTTTCTAACCGCTTTGAGCGAAATGCATGATTATGAAGAATTTAAAAGAGAAGTATTTCCAAAGGCTGGTGAGAGATATTTTATTCAAAAGCCAGTTGAGAATCAGACTCTGCTAAAACGATTAAATGAAATAATAGCATAACACACTAAATAATTAACATGATAATCCTTTGCTTAGTGCATATTGCACGACGGCGGATTCTCAACAATAGAATAGCTAGCAATAAAATCCTACTAGTAACATCACTCAACAAGATTATGACTTTCTACATCTGCAGTGTTTGCTGCGGTTGGAGAGAAAAAGATAAAGATATTTGGGGTTTTAGTACAATGTTGTATTACTTTAGAGCCCTAATGTATGAATTTCACGTTTAATCAGTATGTCTATTATCAATATGCTTGTATAATAATATTTGATTTTGCAGATAGACCGGATTGGACTTAGGCGGGTTCCGCATGTACTACAACTCTAGAAGCTCCTGTCTCTTTGACAATTAAATTTTGAACATTTGTTGCCAGTCTATGTGCTTCATCAATTGACGTAATACTTTTTTCTGGCAATGATTCTATCATTATTACAAGAGTAATATGTAGTTCCCCATTAATATCAACTACGCCAATGTCCTTACAGTCTGCTACTCGATCGACGGAAAGAGCTATTTTCCTTATATTTTCCATATATGACTGATTTGTCCTTTTCTGTGTTCCTATTTCTACATTCTTGCTAGTTTCAGTTTCAATATGGACAGTAATGTTGCCTATCTGCGGAATCTGGTCTTTCACTTGCCTTTCGAAAATATCTACAATATTATGAGCACTCATAAGATCGAGTCTGCTATCTACCTGTACATCCAAATACAAGTGTAGTAGCGATTTTCCCCTAGCATCCAATATATTTTCTTTTAGATCGCAAATATCTTTTTTTTCTGCTTGTGCTGCTATTTCATTTGATGAGGAAGAAGTAGATGGCATTTCGGACAAATATATGGAATGGACATTTTTTATGCCTTCTGTTTCTGCAGCGATTAACCTAATCCTATCTGTGATTGTCTCGCTAGCAGTCTCTATTGCATCAACGTGTACTAGCACGTCTGAGTTTGGTAAAGCATTTCTCACCCTGTCTTCAACAGCTGTTGCTACTCTATGTGCTTTATCATGTGTCAAAGTCCGGGGAACTTCAATATGCATATCGACTAAGGTCTCCGAGCCCATTTTTCTAACACGAACATCATGCGCTCTATTGACGCCTTCTAGCCCAGAGACTGTTTCCAGTACCCTTTGGTAGGCCCCCTTAGGAGCCCTATCAAGTAGAACATCCAATGTCCTTCTCCCAAGTCCAAGGGATGTATATATTATCATGGCAGCTACTACAATCGCAGCATAAGCATCAGCATTTGGAATATGATACAAGAAAACCAAAGCCAGCCCAATTACAATAATTGCAGAAGAGATCATATCTGTCTTAAAATGAAGTGCATCAGCTTCCAGTGCCTGGCTACCAAATTTTCTTGCGGTTTTGTATAAAACTCTAGATCTCTCAAAATCGACTCCGATTGAACCAAACATAATCGCAAATGATAGTATCGTAATTTCTGGCTGGACAGATTTAAAGAAAATTCTGTCTATACCTTCATAAAATATCCAACCAGCCACCACAAATAAAAGTATTATTTCGGCTAAACTTGACATGCTCTCCACTTTTGCATAACCATAGTTGTATCTGAAATCAGGAGGCCTCATTACCATTCGTATAGCGTAAAGTGTCATGAATGCGGCAATAATATCAAGACCAGAATGCATAGCATCTGACAATATTCCAAGACTATTGGTGGAAAATCCAATAGCGAGTTTGAACAGAGTTAGGCCTGCAGAAATTGCAATAGAAGATCTAGCTACTGTGAGGCGACTATCCTTATCTCTTTGCAATTGCCTACTAAACTAACCATTCTTGCTGTTCTCTTATAAAAAAGATCCTTCAACCAACAGAGAGAGATATATACATAAATATCTATAGATATCAAGACTTCTCTTCAGAGTACTCAAATATCGATTATCAAACACGCTACGGATAAATAAAACCAGAAAATCATCGGCTAGATATTCATTCAATTATATTGTAGCTGTGGGTTGAGAGAGATTAAAACCAAATTATAGAGTACTTTTTGACTTCAAAAGAATGTAGCGTATATTATTAAATAGTTGATATGTAATAAGAACTAGTGTAATTTCGATAAACTTTTCTTTATGTCTTACACAAAGTCAATTGACTGCCTTGGATTATCCTGTTACAGTTCAACCTGACGGCATCAAACTCCAGCCTGAAAAAATGGATATAGATCGGTTATATCATTGCGTATTTGAGGAGAAGGTTTTCCTCTTCTATAAAGATCAAGATGAGTTACTTCACTGTTATGAAGTACAGGATCCAATTGTGACTAAGGAAATTTCTGAAAACCCAGACGATATTGAAAATATATTAAAAAAATACTCTCAATCTAATCAATAGGTTAGCCTAGTGATCAACAACATTATATATCCTGATACAAGAGATAATCTTACTCAATGACAGCAAGTAATGCAAATACAGAACATAAAGCGAGTAATGAGATTTTCATAGGGAAAAAGCCACTTATGACTTATGTTACAGCTACTCTAGTTCAACTTGCAAATGAACCAGTTGTTATTATAAAAGCCAGGGGTAAGAGTATAACTAGAGCGGTCGACGTTGCACAAATAATTGTCAAAAGGATGGATACATTGGGTTACAAAATCGGTCCCGTAAAAATAGGCTCTGAGACAATACAATCCCAAGATGGCAGGACTAGAAATGTTTCCACTATCGAAGTCTCGATTTCTCGAGTGAAATAACTTAGTCTATTTCCATTGTTCTTCTATGTAATACAAGTAGTAGCCATCAGTTATGTATTTTAATTTAATATGCATAACATGCAATATATCTTGTCAAGCGATAGCCGAATGTAATTGACGCATATTCAAGAATATGAGATGTTACAATACAATTAGCCTCCGAAGTTCGAAAGAAGAAGGTTATTATTTTATTTTATTTTATTTTCTTTTCTTTTGACTATAACTCCATTGTTTTGTAATGTCAGAAATTTTGAAACGAGAAAAAAATGGGTTGTGAATTCTTCAACGGCTATAACTTTATGGTTTATCCAGTAGGCCGTCATTATCTATTTGAATATTTTTCATTTAAATCAAGATACACGCTTAATTTTAGCCTAGAATCTCTCTCTAATATCTTCTAGTATTTCTATCAATGTAATACTATAGTATAAAAAACTACTTACTTCATATATAGTAATGTGAGACGTAGATAGTTTAATATGAACCACGCAACGTCGCTAGTGGGTATACTCCTAACTTTTGGAATACCCTTGGCTGCCATTCTGACTAGTGCAGCTGTCGTTTATGCACAACAATTACCATCTTCATCATCATCATCACCAGCTGCTGGTGATAGTAGTTCACTTAGCAGCACAACAATATCACCAGAACTCAAAGCAAAAATGTGTGATCCTAGTAACCCAGGTCTGAAAGTTGTTAATACAACTGAAGCACGTATATGCGGTATTCCAAAAACCATAAAAAATACAACAGCTACAGCACCGATGTCACCACCAACTACAGCAGTATCATCCCCATCATCATCAACACCACCACCAACAAAATTATCACTACCAGCTTCTATTGCAGCTGCCACAAAACAGCAGAAAATAACTGCAAGTAA